>JAKAUH010000706.1 GCA_021818605.1 Planctomycetota bacterium | reverse complement strand
GATCGCGCCCTGGTGCACCCGGCGAAAGTGGTCCGGCCGGTCGATCGCCCCGACCCGATTGGCCACCCAGGTGACCAGCGGCGTGGCCAGCACGCAGCCCAGCATGCCGAAGGCGAAGATCGTCAGATACACATTGGAGATCATCATGAATTCGATCATCCCCTGAAGGATCGAGCCGTCACACCGGGCCGCCGGGGCGTGCGCACGGGCCACGCGAGCCGGTCCGGCGCCGGTCGTTGAGTCCGGGTCCATGGGGCCGACAGCCGTCGGATCCGGTCCGGCGGCCGTACGGGTTCGTCGCCCCTGAGCCCGTTCGGCTCGAAGGATCGACGGGTCCGGAGGCCGCGGGGCTCTCCGAACGCGCAGGCCGCGCGATGAATGTCGGGAGAGTTGGTGCTAGACACGATTGGGCTCGTCTTCCTTGACTCGTGCAGGTGCATCCAGCCCGTTTCCGGAGATCCATCCCAGGCGAGGGCATCAGGCTGGGGCAGTATCCTATCCGGTGGCCGATCGGTCAAGCCGGATTCCAGGCCGATGCAGCGCATCGCGGCGACGGGCCGATTGGGCGGGCATGCCGCCCGGGCCTCAGGTCGTCTCGGCCAGCGACTTGCGGGCGTCCACGCCTGCCCAGCAGAGCGTGCCCAGCAGGTAGCTCGCGGCCAGGATGAGGAACGGCGCAACGAGGTTGTGCGACTGGAACAGCCCGCCGATGATCAGGGCCTCGATCGCCGCCATGAAGCTGCCCATCATGTTCATGGCGCCCGAGAGCACGCCGCTGTAGCGCTCGCCGATGTCCGCCGCCGCCGCCCAGGCCGGCGCCATCGCCATGTCGTTGCCGAAGAAGGTCAGGATCAGAAGAACGCTCAGCGGAACCACCCCCTCGACCCAGGGCACCGCGGCGATCGAGACGCCCGCGAGCGTCAGCCCCGCGGCGCCGACGGCCCGGCGGCCCCACCGCTTGCCCCACCGTCGGATCACGGCGTCCGAGATCCTTCCCCCCAGCAGACACCCGACCACCCCGAAGGCAAACGGCAGCGAGGTCAGCCAGCTCGCCGTGTCCGAATTCAGGTGCCGGTGCGCCTTGAGGTAGGTCGGCAACAGCGTGAGATAGAAGTTCCCGCTGAAGCCGAGGAAGCCATACATCAGCCAGAGCGACCAGACACTCCGCGACCGCAGCATCCGGCCCCAGGGAACGCCGGCGTGACTATCGGCGTGTCTGTGGCCCTGGCCGGCCCTCGGTCGACCGGCCTCGATCAGTTCGCGCTCGCCCTCATTAACGCCCGGCATCTGCTCGGGCCGGTTGCGGAACCACGGCCAGAACCCCGCGCACCAGGCCAGGCCAATCGAGGCAATCAGCGCCCAGGCGACTCGCCAGTTGCCCAGGAATGCGAAGAGCGGGACAACAATCCGGGGGGCCAGCGCGCCGCCGATCCGGCTGGCCATCCAGATGGCCCCCTGCGCCGAGCCTCGCTCGGTCATCGGCATCCAGTCGGTCATCATCCGCGAGAACGTCGGGAACGTCCCCGCCTGGAAGACGCCAAAGAGAAAGCGGGCGACGACCAGGAACGCCACGATCCCGCCGATGCCGCCGGGGAGGAACGTCACGAGCGAGACCGAGGCGGTCAGGATCGACCCGCCCAGGACAATCGCCGCCAGGACGTGCCGCACGCCGAAGCGGTCGGCCAGGAAACCCCAGGGCATCTCGAACAGGCCATAGCCGATCATGAACGCGGCCATCAGCCAGCTAATGTGCGTGTCAGTGAGCCCCAGCGGCTCCTTGAACTCGGCCGAGGCGGTGGCGAAGCCGACGCGGTGGATATACGTGATGACGGCCAGTCCGCAGGCCGTCGCGAGCACTCCGTACCGCACCCGCGTCGGCCGGTTCGGGTCGAGATCCGCGGCGAGCTCCGCATCGGCGACCGGCACCGGCCCGCCAGGTTTCCCGTGATTCATGCGTCGACTTCTCCGGGTAGGCGCGTGGCCCTGAGATCGCGAGGCCGTCAGGAGGGAGGTTGATCAGTCGGCCGATCCTCTCCCGAAGCGCCTCGCGTGGCCGGCCGGATGCGTTCGCCCGCCCCGATCCGAGCCGGGCCGCATGCAGGATACGGCCGCGAGAAGCCCGACGCCAGACCCGGACGGTTTGGAGGGAGACACATTCGGCGCCGACGCTCGCTCGCCCGACCGGGCCGAACGTCGAACCCGGATCACCCACCGCCGAGAGATCAGCCAATCTTGACGCCAATCGCCCGAATGGCCACGATGTCACCGCGATTGAAAGGATGGGACCACGGATCGGAGCCATCTCAGGGAGTGACCCGCGACATGGATGTTGCCCGAAGCGCCTGGCCGTTTCGACTTCGACTGACCCTGCTGATCGCCGGCCTGCACCTCGCCGCCGGCGCATCTACCCACGCCGACCCGATGTACACGGCGATTGACCTGGGCACGGGCAACCTCACCTACGGGGTTGACTCGGGCGGCAACGGCACTGACACCGGATCGAACGGGCAGACCTATCTCTTCAACCCGGCGAAGAACTATCTACCGTCGCAGTGGGCCAATACGTCGGCGGGCGTTCCCCTCGTGCAACCGGCGCCCGTCTGGAACCCCTACACCTACAGCAGCTTCGCCGCAACCAAACTTGGACTGACTCGGCGCAGGGATTGGCCTTCCCCGGCGGCAAGGTCAATGTCGAGATGGGAATCGTTTTGCTCTCACGAGCAAGCTGTGGCCGGTCGCCTTCATCGCGCCGCCTGACCGCCACATATCCCGATTGCGTCTATCGCTCCCGCGAGATTCCGCAGGAAAACAAGGGCACCAGATGGTCCCTCTGTGTACGCACACCAGCGATGAGATGGCGTACTGCCCCAAGGCTGGCGAGCTTCGATTGTATCAAGGATTTGCGCGCCGGGCGACAATGCCGACGTCGTATCATTATATGGAGTGAACGGTCACGAGGGCTGGTCGGAGGCCTTCATCACGCAGCAGCCACCCGACGGCACATGGGGTTCTCCGACCGCGCTCTGGGCCGGAAGCCTGGGTTACATGGGTACGGGCGGCACGAACATGGGGATCAGCGGCATCCCGGTGAACGGACAGGTGCTTGGCTACGGTGTGGGCGCCCCGTCGTCAGACTGGACCCCAGCTTTATCTCTACGACACCAAGACGCATTCTCTGACCAACCTCACCCGCCTGGTTGACGCACAGCAGGGCTACTACCCAACGCCCCGTCACCTTCTGTTGATCCCCGACAATCTCCCGGACCAGATCCCCGCCCCCGAGCCCGCCGCCTGGGCCACCTTCGCCCTGCTGATCGGCGGATTCGTGGCGCACCGGCGGTTCCGCGCATCCTTCCGCCAGGGGCAGATCGGGGCGCAGGCCGAATGATCGGACCGCGTGACAATGCTACCCGGACAGCCGGCCGATCGCCGCGGAGGAGATGTCATTCACGACCTTCTTGATCAGCCTCCAGCTCTCGAGGTGGTAGCCGTCGTCGAGTTCGACTTGCTGGCCAACCTCATATCGCGCCTTATTCCCGGCCTTGCGACGGTAGGTCTCATTCACGATGCCCGCGTTGTGCTCGAGGATGTCCCTGGTGGCCTTGATCTCCGCCAGGGCGTCGACCTCGTCCTCGCCCGGGCAGTCCAGCCGGAGCGCCCGGTTCATCGCGACGAACCACTCGCGCAGGGGCTCGTACTTCAGCTCGTTGAGCTGCTTGAGGACCACGCCCGAGATGACCTCGTCGCGCGTGGCCGCCCTGATGACGCTGCCGAAATTCAGTTGCTTCTCGGAGAACTGCCAGGGGTTGTTCACGAGCACCCGATGGAGGAGCTCGAACAGGAAGACCTCGAACACCGAGACAAACTGTCGGAAGGTGAAGCTGGCCAGGTACTCGCGCGTATAGACCGGCGCCAGACGGACCAGTCCATCCTGATCGATGAGGGTGCCTGTCGCCTGGTTCTCGGTGGAGACTCGGTGACCTTGAGCCACGAGGATCTCGAACGAGCGCCAGACGAATCTGGAGTGCTCGAAGAAGTCGTGAACCGCGTTGAGGTCGCGATCCGCACGCTCGGCGATCACCCTCAGGTCGTCCGTCGCCGACATCCGATCGACTCCCTCATGCCGCGTCGAGCAATTCCTGAACGTGCCGTGAATCCACCGTCTTGCCAATGTTGATCACGATGACGGGCGGTTGCCCGTCCACCGAGATCGCATGGTGCTCCACCCAGTGCGGGATGTGGTTCTCCCGCAAGAGGTTCCGGACCCTCTCCAGCGAGGCGAGGGGAAGCCGGATATACGGCCCGGCCAGGCTGTCGGAGACCCGGATCGGTTGCTGGGTTGCTGTATCGGTCATCGTGTCTCCCTCCGCCCATGACGATTGTCTCACGCCATCCTACCGCGCCGGCAAATTCAGCAGGAAGCCGAACTGGGACCGCCCCGCGGCCTCTTACGCCTTCAGCCGGATGAGCCTTTCCGGATCGCGGCAAGGTGCCCGGTGCCTCCAGGCTGTCCGCGATTCATTCCGGCGGCCAGGCCGGCCAGAGGAACAGCTCGAGCCGGCCGTCAGCCGCGCGGGCGCAGGTTGCCAGCACCAGGGCATCCGGAGAGAAGACCACCTGGTCGACCGGCGCGGAATGGCCTTCGAGTGTCGCCAGCTCGCGGCCGGTCGTGACGTCCCAGAGCCGCACGCGGCGATCGTCGTGGCCGGTCGCCAGCGTCCGGCCGTCGGGCGAGAAGACGAGCGATCGGACCTCGGTCGTGGGTCCGGAGATGTGCTGGACCGGATGGACCGGGCCGGTCTCCCAGAGGATGATCGTCCCGATGTCGTCCCCCGTGGCGAGGATGGACCCGTCCGGTGAGAACGCCTGGGCGACGACCCGGCCGCGATGTCCGGCGCCGGTCGCCGTACGCGGACGGTCTGAGGCCAGGTCCCAGATTTCGGGTACGCCTCGTCCCCACGACCAGATCGAGACGCAATCGCCTCGCGGCGAGATCAGCACGTGGCCGGGGGCCTCTCGCGGCAGGCGATGCGGTTCTCCTCCGCGATCCAGGTCGCGCAGAAATGTCTCGCCGGGCGCCGATCGGCCGACCCATCGGCCGTCGGCAGAGACGGCCAGCGACTCATTCTGCCGGGCCGGGAAGTCGTGGCCGCCCAGGCGGCGGCCGCCCGGCAATTCCCACACGCTCACCGCGCCGTTCGGTCGGCTTTCGGTCACCAGCAGGCGGGAATTCCGCGTGAGGATCGCGCCGACGATCCGGCCGCCCGGGTCGATGGACTTCGAGGTCTCGATGTTCCCCGTTCGTACGTCGTGGATCCAGACCCGGCCCCGTGCATCGACGACGGTGAGTGTTCTTCCATCCGCCGAGAACGCGACCTCGGCCTTCGCGTCGGTCGGGACCGTGATGGAGATCCGCATCCGATCGCGCCGGAGGTCCCACAGCCGGACGGTCCCGTCCCGGCTGGACGTCGCCAGGGTCCGGCCGTCCGCCGCGTAGGCCACGCACCAGAGACCGCCCTGACCGGTCGCGATCCGCTCGCGGGCGCCCGTGGTGCGGTCGATCAGGTGGACCCGGCCGGTCGCCCCGACCGCGGCGATCATCCGGTCGTCCGGGCTGAAGCGTGCACAGAGTACCTCGCGCTCACCCGTCTCGAAGACGGCGATGCGGCTCCAGCTCCGGGTCTCCCAGAGTTCCACCTGCTCGCCCAGTCCGGCGGTCACCAGAAACTGCCCATCGTGGGAGAATTCGGCCCAACGCGCAACGCGGTTGTTACGATCCAGCCGGGCGAGCACTCGATCGGAGGCCAGGCTCCAGATGATCGTGTGTCTTCCCGCGATGGCGAGCCGGGTGCCATCGGGGGAAATCGCCATCGTCTGGAGAATCTGGCACTCCGAATCGAACATCCGCGTTTCCCCGGTGATCCTGTCCCGGACGATGCACTTGCCCTGTCGACCGCCCGAGATCATCCGGCGCCCGTCGGTCGAGAAGATCACGGCGACGACCTCGACGTCGTGCCCGGTCAACGTGGACTCGATCTGCCCCGATCGGGCGTCCCAGAGCCGGACCGACCGATCCTCGCCGGCGGTCGCCACGGTCCGGCCGTCGGGCGCGATCGCGACCCAGTTCACGTCGTGGTTGTGGCCGCGAAGGACCGCGCGGATCTGCCCGGTCGCCGGCTCCCAGAGCCGCGCGGTCCGATCCCGGCCGGCCGTGGCCAGGATCTTGCCATCGGGGGAGAACGTGGCGAAATAGACGTCACCTTGATGCCCGCGGAGCGGTGGCCGCCCGACGTGAACCAGCCGCTGGAAGTAGCGCCAGGCGAAACCGCGCCGGTCGTCCTCGCCGCGGGCCGGCCGCAGACCGTCGAGGAGGACCGACGCCCGGTCGAGGTGGTTGTCGGACCATGCGCGAGCGGCCAGCGCCAGGTTGCGAGCGTATCGTTCGGCCCGGAGAGCCTGATCCTTCCGCCCGACCTCCCGGCTCAGCACGAACGCCGCCCGGTGGACCCGCGCGCCCGCGATGACGACGGCAACGGTGGTGCCAATCAGCACGACGGCGACCACCAGCAGGGCCACGATCCAGGAATGCCGGGAGCAGAACCTCCAGACCTGTGCGACCCGTCCCATGCGCCGGGCCAGGATCGGGCGATCGTCCAGCCAGCGCTCCAGGTCGTCGGCGACCGCTGCGGCCGTGGCATACCGCCGCGACGGTTCAGGCTCCAGGCATTTGAGGCAGATCGTCTCCAGGTCGGGGTCGACGGCCCGCCGCACCGTGCTCGGCGGCCTCGGCGAGGCCGACCGAACCCGGTCCAGGATCTCCAGCAGGCTCGTCGCTCGATACGGCGGTCGACCGCTCAGCAGGAAGTACAGGATCGCGCCCAGGCCGTGCACGTCGGTCGCGGCCGCGATCGCCTCGTTCCGCCCGCCAGCCTGCTCAGGCGCCATGTAAGACGGCGTGCCGACGACCACCCCGGTCCGGGTCAGGTCACTGCCTCCGTCGAGTCGCCGCGCCAGGCCAAAATCGGCGACCAGCGGCTCGCCGCGGTCGTCGATCAGGATGTTCGAGGGCTTGAGGTCGCGATGGAGAATTCCCCGCTCGTGCGCGTGATGAATCGCGCGAGCCACCTTCGCCACGAGTCCGGCCACGCGGCGGGGCTCGGCGGCCTGGTCGGCCAGGCTCCCGCCCTCGACCAGCTTCATGCTGAAGAAGCTGCAACCCTCGTCCTCGCCGACCTCGTAGATGGGGACGATGTTGGGGTGATCGAGGTGCGCCACCATTTCCGCCTCGTTCCGGAACCGCTGGGCGTCGGCCGCCATCGCGTAAGGACCATCACGCAGGACCTTCACGGCCACCAACCGTTTGAGGCTTCGCTGCCGGGCCCGGTACACGATCCCCACGCCGCCCCGCGCGATCTCGGCGATGAGGTCGTAATCCCCGATGCTCTCGCGTCCCCGGATTCGCGGGGCGTCGGCTGGCCGGCCGTTGTCGGAATCCGCCGCCTCCGATGCCACGGCCTGCGTGAGCTCGAGTTCGCGGTTCGGCGCGGGCAGGCGATGGAACTGATCCTCGAGCGAGACAAACTCGGTCAGTTCCCCGGCAAAATCGGGATGTCCCTCGACCACCGCTCGAGGGTCCGGCGCCGTCCCGTCCGGGCCGACCGCGCCATCGGGGGCAGGCTCCGCCAGCAGCCGCTGTTCTCGCTCGGAGGCACTATCGGAGTCGACTCGCATCGCCGACGTCTCACCGGGACTCGTTCAGGAATTGCCGCAGGGACCTGCTCCCATGATACAACAGTCCGATGATCGAGGCGACCGACCTGTCCATCCGCACGCCACCTCCGTGACCGTCAGCCCCTGCGGGATGATGGCTCTCGATCGCCGTTCTCGGGTCGTCCGGCAA
>JAKAUH010000371.1 GCA_021818605.1 Planctomycetota bacterium | reverse complement strand
GGCGGCGGCGATGACGCTCGGCTGATCGTCGGGGCGCATGACCTCGTGGACCGGAGGGCCGTCGCGGCGAATCACGGTCTTCCAGGTGGCATTGCCGCGGCCGGCGATGGGGAGCACGTTGCTGAGCGGCTCGGGGATGAGCACGCCATCGCCGTGATGGCCGTCGCGGATCATCCGGTCGAGCTGGCGGCCGTCGCCCCAGGGGGCCTCGTGCAGGTCGTGGGCGGTCAGCAGCACCGCGCCCGATTCGAGCGCGCCCGAGTCGCGCAGGGCCCGCAGCGCCTCGACCGCGGCGGCGACGCCGGCCTTCATGTCCGATGCGCCGCTGCCCGTCAATAGACCGTTCGCGACGGCCGGCGGGACGAACGGCAGGTGCACGGTGTCGAGGTGCCCGTTGTACTGGAGCGTCCGGCCGGGGCGTTTTCCGTCGAACCGCACCGAGACCGCCGGCGCGGTCGGATGACCGGCCGGGATCCGCTCGACGGCGAATCCCTCGGCCGCAAGGATCTCGGCCAGCCGGTCGCTGACGGCGCCGGCGTCGCCGGTCGGGCTGGGGACCTCGATCAGCCGGATGGCCGTCTCGAGCAGGCGCTCGCGACGGACGTGCGGCCTCAGGGCTTCGATCAGCGTCTTCATGGTGTTCATCGCAAGCTGGACCATCGTCGGCGCGATCGGATTCGATCGGATTGCCGGAGGACGACCTCACGCCGTCCCCTCGATCCAGGCGCCATGTGGCATCCAGGATCGCGACGTCATTATATCGCATGAAAGCGCGAGGGGAGAGGCTCCTGGCACCGCGAGCGGAAGTCCTGGCGAATTCGATGCGTCGGAGCGCTGGAGGTCACCCCGACCACGTGAAGATTGCGGGCACTGCCTCGTTCCACCGGAGCGGGCATCCGCACCGGCGGGAGAATCATCCACACGGCGGGAATCGGGAATCCCGGAATTCCGTGCGGACGGTGCGAGTGCGCCTGTGCGAGGAGGCGAGAGCGAGGGAGGCAGGAGAAACCAGCGATCCATTCAGGCCACTGGATTCGTCAGATCTCGCGGAAGCGGATGCCGATGCCGCTGAGGATGGAGCGCATCTCGCGCTCGAGGCGGTGGAGCTCGCTCAGCTCGCGCTGGAGCGAGGCGACCTGCGCGTTGGCCGCGCGGAGCGCATCGTCCCGATCCGCCATCAAGGCCGGAGCCGCGGGCCGCGGCGGTGGCAGGCGCGGTGTGTTCGGCGAGGTGCGCACCTCGGCGAGACTCGCCCGGAGCTGGTCGTTGTCCAGCCGGAGCCGTTCGTTCTGGGTACGCAGCCGATCGAACTGGATCTGGCCCTGCTCGCTCTGATCCTGCTGCTCACGTTCGGCTTCCTGGAGCGCCAGGCGGAGCCGGCTCGCCTCGACCCGGGCCGATTCCTTCTCGGCCAGCAGGCGCCCCTGGATCGCGAGCGACTCGGTGAGCTCGGACTCGCGTTCGCGTAGCTCCGCGGCCAGCCGCTCGACCTCGGCACGGGCCTCAGTTAGCTCGGCGGTGACGGCCCGGCGACTCTCGTCGTCGCCGAGTTGCCGGCGGGTCAAATCGGTGCGAAGCTCCTCGATTTGCTGTCGCAGCCGTACGGCCTCGCCCTCGAGCCGCTCGCCGTCGGCGCGGCGGGATTGAAGCTCGGCGTCCCTGGACTCGAGGCCGGCTCGAAGGCCCGCGGCCTCGACCTCCAGCGCCTTGCGCTGCTCCACGATCGACCCGACCTCACTCGCGACGACCCCGCCCAGGTCAGAGCGGATCGATTCCAGCTCGCCCGCCAGCCGGTCGCGCTCGGCGCGGGCCTCACGGTCGGCCTCGCGCATCCGGTCGAGCTCATCGTGAAGACGGTCTCGCTCAGCGCGGACCTCGCGCATCCGGTCGAGCTCATCGTGAAGATGGTCTCGCTCAGCGCGGACCTCGCGCATCCGGTCGAGCTCATCGTGAAGACGATCTCGCTCAGCGCGGGTCTCCTGGTCGGCCTCGCGTAACTGCTCCAGCTTCTTGCAAAGGTCGTCGCGGGCCGCGCGAGTCTCGCACTCGACGGCGCGAAGCGCCTCCAGCTCCTCGCGCAGGCCGTCGCGCTCCGAGCGAGCGGCCTGGTTCGCCTCGCGCAGCCGTTCGAGCTCATCGTGGATTCGATCCCGCTCGATCTCAGCCTCACGCCCCACGGCCAGCCGTTCGGCCAACTCGGCCCGGAGCGTCTCCAGCTCGATCTCCCGAGCTTGCTGTTCCTCAATGAGCCGTTTGCGGTCGGCACGGACGGTTTCCCCCTCCGCGACCAGCCGGTCCCGCTCGGCCTGGAGCTGCTCAGCTCGCGACCGGACCTCATGCCACTCGGCGGCGAGCCGATCGCGGTCGGCGGCGAGTTCATCATGACGAGCCCGCAGGCTGTCCCGTTCGGCGGTAGTTTCCTCGTGCCGCGCCCGCAAGCGGTCCCGCTCGGCGACGAACTGGTCGAGCTTGGCGGAGACCTGGTCGTGCGTCGCCTGGAGCCGGTCGGCGCGTGAGCGGTGCTCGTCGAGCTCGGCGGCGAGGCGGTCCCGTTCGGCCGATCGTTCGACCAGCTCGACGCGGAGCTGATCGAGCGCATCGGAGTCGGCCGCGAGCCGTTCGGACTCCGCGATCAGACGCTGATTGTCGGCGGTGATTTCCTCGTGCCGCGCCCGCAAGCGGTCCCGTTCGGCAATTACCTCATCATGCCGCGCCCGTAGCGTGTCCCGCTCATCGACGATATCATCATGCCTCTCTCGCAAGCGGTCCCGCTCGGCGAGGAGCTGGTCGAGTTTGGCGGAGACCTGGTCGTGCGTCGCCTGGAGGCGGTCGGCGCGTGAGCGGTGCTCGTCGAGCTCGGCGGCGAGGCGGTCCCGTTCGGCCGATCGTTCGACCAGCTCGACGCGGAGCTGATCGAGCGCATCGGAGTCGGCCGCGAGCCGTTCGGACTCGGCGATCAGACGCTGGTTGCCGGCGGTCAGCCGCTCGATCTCGGCGATGAGCCGCTGGTTGTCGGCGACGATCCGCTCGGTTTCGGCGTTCCACTCGGGCTGGTCGAGGCCCGTTTCATCGGCGGCGTCGGCGAGCCGATCGTGTTCGATCTGGAGCTGTTCATGCGCGGCCTGAAGCTCTCCGTGCGCGGCCAGGAGACTTGCGTACGACTCACGAATCGCGTCGTGCTCGGCACGGAGGCTTTCCAGCGCGGCGGCGAGATCTTCGTGAGCCGACGCGAGCGCGGCTCGCTCGAAATTGACTCGCGCGAGATCGGCCCGGAGCCGATCACCCTCCGTCGTGAGCTGCTCGTCCCGGGCCTGAAGCGTCTTGCGAGCGGGGTCGGCATGGGCCATGGATGCCGGACCAGGCGGTGCGGACCCGTTGAGCGACTCGGTGACGCGGAACGCCTCGTCGCATTGCTTGCAGCGGACGTCGCGGCCGATGTAGATCCGCTTGACGCTCAGCCCGCAGTGGCAGTTCGGGCAGTGAACGACGATCCGTTCCACCGGCGCCGAGGCCGGAGCTGATGCCGGGGCCGTCGACACGCCGGCGACCGCCGAGGCTCCGCCATCGGCGCCTTCCGCCGCCACAAAAGTGTGCTCGCACTGACGGCACATCACCTGCTGGCCGAGATACACCCGCCGCACTTTCAACTCGGCCGAACAGTGTGGGCATCGGGCGAGGAAATGAGTCTTCGCGTCGATCATGGGATCACTCTTGCCTGGCTGCCCCGGCGAAGGCCGTCGATGCAGGTCTGTCTGAATGCTAGCCGCGATGCGGAGGACGCCACCCCGATCGCGCCTTCTCCTCGACCAACGGCCGATGGCGGCCGTGCTCCGCCCTCGGGACGGAGAACGGTTGCGCGACGCTCTCGTTCTCGTGAAGACTTGCGACTTTCCTCAATTCTGGCGAGACCAGGGCGGGAATTCAAGCGAGACCGCGGCCGATGGCGAGCGGACCGACGGTCGGATCGTCCTCGACTCGCGGCACCTCGGCCCTCCGACGCGGGTCACGCGATTCGTCTCATACGCACCGGGTCCTCGTCTGTGACGCGCGGGCCTCGAAATCGTCTGGGCCGGGCAAGGCGACCGGGTGATATCACGGCTGAATTGACCCTGACGATGGCCGCTTCGAAGTCATGCCAGCAAGTCGGAGGCCGCGGGTCAGCCCAACGGTTTTCGCTTGCCCGCGGCTTTTTCCCATTCACGGTGCGAAGCGTCCTGGAGCGGGTGGGAGCCGTCGGGCAGGCGGTCGGCGTGGAGGTGCCAGAAGAAGACGCCGCGGAACCCTTGCTTCATGGCCCAGTCGGTTTTGATTCGCACCGACTCGGCGTCGTCGTAGCCGATGACCGCATCGCCCTTCCTGGAGACGAGCCACGGATTCTTCGTCTGATCGTCCCATCGACGGGTCCAATCACCACCGGCGGCGAGCTTGTGGAGGTTGGCGTAATTGCCGGCGGGCATGCGCGTTCGGGGTGCGCCTCGGGTCGACGCGTAAGGCTCCTTGACGTTGAACCCGCGGCCGTACAGGGGGATTCCCACGGCCAGGCGATTTGCCGGCAGCCGGCGCTCGGTCATCAGGTACTTCATGGTCG
The DNA here is from genome assembly GCA_021818605.1 of Planctomycetota bacterium. GTDB lineage: Bacteria > Planctomycetota > Planctomycetia > Isosphaerales > Isosphaeraceae > JAKAUH01. The sequence goes on along the minus strand of JAKAUH010000371.1, from coordinate 3,315 downwards.
CCTCGGTCGATCGCGGCCCGTCCAATTGCCGGGGCGAGGCGAACAGCGGCGAGTGGTGGCCGGCGTAACCTGTCCAGTCGCCGGCGTAGTCGTAGGTCATCACGTTGATCCAGTCCATGGTCTCGAGCAGGAAGGTCCGGTCGAGCCAGCGAAGCGTGCCGGGGTTCGACGAGGCGGCCATGGTCAGCGTCATGGGGCGGTCCTTGCGGGTTCCCAGGTCGTCGAGTGCCTTGCGGAACCGTCGCGTCAGCCTCTCGAAGCCGGCCACCTCGTCCTTGGTGTCGGGATACTCCCAGTCGAGATCGATGCCGTCGTAGTCGAAGCGGTCGATCAGGTCCATGATGCTGGCGAAGTAGCGATTCTCGGATGCCGGCTTCGCGACGATCGCGGCGAACTGCCGGTCCCACCCCCAACCGCCGAGCGACAGGAGAACCTTGACCCCGGCCCGGTGCGCCGCATCGGCGAGCTCGCGACTCGGCACCGATCGCCCGGTCCGAACGCGGCCTTCGCCGTCGGCCACGGCGAACGCGTGGCAGATGTGGGTGTACAGCTTGTAATCGACGTCGCGGACCGGGCCGAAGAGGTAGCCGACAAACACCGGGTCGGACGCCCGATCGCCGGGACCTCGAGCGACCGCCGGCCAGCCGTCGCTACCGAGCACGATCAGCCCGAAGCTCAGCAGGGCGATGACGTGATTCCAGCAACTGTGCCACCTGACATTCATAGATGATCCTTGATATGAATTGTTCCGATATTCACCACGACAAAGGTGCGCCAGATGTTCGTTCGGCGGTTTCAGCCGCCACGGCCGGCTCAGGGAGACGGTTGCGGCGTGCTGGCCATGTGCCGCGTGCGTTCGCGGTCGATGTCGTCGATGGCGTGATGGAAGGCGGCGCCGTCGCCGATGTCGCGCTCCCTGGCCTGCTCGAGCCGCTTGCCCCAGGCCAGGAGGTGGGCCGAGGTGACCTTGCGCACGTCGTAGTCCTTGGCCCACTCGGCACCGATCTGGCGGCCGAGAAGGTTGAGGCGGGTCCGCAGCCGGGTTCTTTCGACCTCGGAGCGCACGTCGTCGATGAGCCCTCGGGCACGCTGGCTCCATCCCTGGGAGAAGAGGTTGCCGTCGTAGAACGACTGGACCCAGCCCCAGTACTGCTCCCAGGTCTGCCGCGCGGCGTTGGAGGGATCGTGATCGTAGCTGGCGCGGAAGTCGTCGACGACGGGGGTGTACCACCCGACGTCCTCGGAGAGACAGGCCCGCGGGATGGGCAACGACGGGCTGGCGACGGGCCCGGGTCGGGCAAACAGGGCGAGCGTCATGGCGAAGAGCGGTCGGAGGAAGCGTCCCATGCCGGAGAACTATCCTGGAAATCGGGTTGGGCCCGTCGCATCGAATTGCATTGCTTTGCATGACTTTGCATTGCATTGCATCAAATACATGCGGGCCATTGGGTTGTGTCACACTACCGATCGACGGGGGATCGAGCCATGCCGGGCTCGATGGAGACGAGCGCTTGGCGGACCGCCGCGCGGATGCGCGGATTGGGGGCATCGGCGAGCTCGCGCAGGCGGGATGAGGCCGCGACGGCCACGGGGCCGAACCGCGACAGGGCGGCGATGACGGACTCGGCTCCCTGCGCCGTCGCGTCACGCCGGACGAGGTCCACCAGGGCGGCGAGGGCCGGGCCCTCCTCGGCCGTGCCGGGTGCGATCTGGCTCAGGGCGGTCGCCAGCGGGCCGATCTCCTCGGTTTTCCGCACGAACGGCCGGCGCGTGAGCTCGACCAGCCGCGGGACGGCGGCGACGGCGGCAGGTCCGAACAGGCCGAGCAGCCGCTCGGCCAGCGGTCGGGGCGTGACGTCCTCGCTCTTGAGGATCTCGACGAGGAAGTCGATCGCCTCGGCGGACTCGGGGGCCGTCGGACCGATCCGGCCCATGGCCTCGGCGATCGCCCCGGCGCGGAGCCTGTGCCTGTCCGCGCGGGCGCGGTGAAGTGCCTCGGCCAGCTCGGGGAGGGCCGCCCGCGCCTCGGGACCAAACTGGGCCAGCGCCGTGAAGGCGGACAGGGCGACCTCGTCGACATCCTTGAGTGCGGCGCCCAGGGCCCGGACGGCCAGAGCCGCCTCGGGGCCGCCGGACGCGATCCGGCCGAGGGACTCGGCCGCCGCGACGCGCAACTGGATCGCATCCTCAATGGCTCGCCCGGTGCCCATGACGACCGAGGTCGGCTCGGAATGGGGCAGGTTGGCCATCATGATGGCCATGCTCTGAACGCCGGTCCCGTTCGTGCTCCTTTCGCCGCCCCGGCTCTCGGCCGGTCCCAACTGGAGGACTCGGATCAGCGCGGGCACGGCTGGGCGCGCATCATGCCCGAAGCGGCCAAGGACCCCGACCAAGCTGGACTTCAGCGCCAGGGGGGCATCGCTACGGCCGATCGCCTCGACGCACAGCGGCACGATCGCCTTTGAGACCTGCGGCGGCCCGAGGTTCGCCATCGCCCAGGCGCACTCGGACCGCACCCAGTTGTTCGGGTCGGACTCGGCGTGCCGGATCAGTGCCGTGACCATCGACGCGACGCCGTCGCAATCGGAAGCAGCCGAGGCCGCCGCGTCTCGAACCGCCCACGCAGGGTCCTCGAGCGCCACGAGCAGCCGGGCCGGCGTCAGGAAGACACGGCCCCTCGCGTTGTTCCCCAGCGTCTGTATCGCCGCCGCGCGGACCCCGGAGTCGGGATCACGGCAGAGCGGGACCAGAGCGGCGAGTTGGTCGCGGTCGGGCTCGAAGGCATTGAGCGAATGGATTGCCGCCAGCCGGCGCGCGGCCACAGGTGAGTTCAGCAGCCTGATCAGCGGCAGCAGGGCCTCGCGAATCGCGGGGATCGTCCGGACGCTACCGGTGGTGTAGTCGTTCTGCCTTCCGGCAATGAGGGGCAGCGCGGTCGCCGCCGCGACCACCGGGTCGTTTTCCGACGGATCGGTGCGCGGATCGCCAGAGGTCGCGGCACGCGGATCGCCAGAGGTCGCGGCACGCGGATCGCCAGAGGTCGCGGCACGCGGATCGCCAGAGGTCGCGGCACGCGTCTCATCAAGCTGGGCGAGTATCGCGTCCAGATGCGGCCGCGCCTCGCCGGCATAACCGCCGAGAATCGCCAGCATCCGGCATCGGATCTGGGCATCCCGGCTGTCCAGCGCAGCGACGAGCGCCGCGAGCACCTCGCGGACCGGCACGTTTGTTCCCGGCCGCGGTGACAGCCACTGGAACAGCCCGAGGTAGGCCGGCCGGAACTCGGGGCGCGCCGACTCCACCGGCTTGTCAAGA
>JAKAUH010000034.1 GCA_021818605.1 Planctomycetota bacterium | reverse complement strand
GCATCGCCCGACGATTCCTCGCCCGTCCCGCCGGCGCGTCAGCCTGCCGGCGGCGCGGGCGTCGATGATTCGGCTGCTCGCAGGCCCGGGAGCAGTTTGGCCACCTCGATGAGCGTCACGGGCAGGAGGGCGAACGGAAGGATGTAGAACCAGTGTCCACCGGGATGGACCGGGACATCGAAGACGGATCGGGCCAGCGGTAGTGTGACCACAGCAAACTGGAGCAGCGCCGAGACAGCGATGGCCCCAAAGAGGTAAGGATTCGAGAACGGTCCGAGTTCGGGCAGGGAAAGGCTGCGGCTACGGCAGGCGAAGGAGAAGAACAACTGCGTGAACGCCAGCGTGCTGAACGTGGCCATGCGAGCCTGCTCGATACCGTTGCCTTGCCCGTAGGTGGTCGCGAAGGCCGCCATTCCCACGGCCGCCATCAGCGCGCCGTGGGCGAGGATCAGCAGACCGCTGCCTCGCGTAATCACTGGCTCATGCGGCGCGCGGGGCGGCCGCCGCATGATATCGCGCTCGGGCGGCTCCATACCCAGGGCCAGCGCGGGGAGTCCATCGGTGACCAGATTGATCCACAGGAGCTGCACCGCCGTGAGAGGCGCCGGCCATCCGGCCACGGCTGCCAGGAGCATCAGCAGTACCTCGCTGACATTGCTTGCCAGCAGGTAATGGATGAACTTTCGGATATTGTCGAAGATCCCGCGACCCTCCTCGACGGCGCTGACAATCGACGCGAAGTTGTCGTCGGTCAGGACCATGTCGGAGGCTTCCCGGGTCACATCGGTGCCGGTGATCCCCATGGCGATACCGATGTCGGCCGCCTGGATGGCGGGGGCGTCATTGACGCCGTCGCCGGTCATCGCCACGACCTGCCCGCGCGCCTTCCACGCCCGGACGATCCGCAGCTTGTGCTCGGCCGAGACGCGGGCAAAGACGGCGACGTCGCGCACGAGATCGGCTAGCTCTTCGTCGGTCCGTTCGTCGAGATCCTGGCCGGTCAGGGCCCGATCCAGGTCGCCGACGATGCCGAGGTCGCGGGCGATCGCCAGGGCCGTGACCGGGTGGTCGCCGGTGATCATCACCGGCCTTATGCCCGCCTGGCGGCACAGGCCCACCGCCGCGCGGGCCTCGTCGCGCGGCGGGTCGATCATTCCGACCAGGCCGACGAAGATCAGATCCTCCTCGCGACGGGATGCCTCGTGCTCGGCGTCGGGGTGGTGGCGATCGGCCAGCGCCAGGACGCGGAGGGCCTGAGCGGCCATCGCGACAGCCATGCGCCGGATCTCGGCCCGCCGTTCGGGTGTCAGCGGCTCGATCCGTCCATGCCGCCACTCGCGTTCGCACCGGTCGAGAATGGCCTCGGGCGCCCCCTTGGTGTACATGGTGGCCGAGTCGCCGGGCCCCCGAACCAGGACGGACATCGTCCTGCGCTCGGAATCGAACGGGATCTCGTGGAGCACGCGATCGGCGCGGTCCGTCGCCTCGACGTTGGCCTTACGCGCGGCGACGACCAGGGCGCCTTCGGTCGGCTAACCGAGAACCCGCCAGCCACCGCGCTCGGGATGACGTGTGACCTGCGCGGAATTGCACCACGCGGCGATCTGCAGCGCCCGCATCAGGTCTGGCCGATCCTCCGGGTCGACCGCGTCCTCGACGTGCCGGTCGGTTCCTGAAACGCGGGGGTGGAAGCCGCCACTGGGCTCGTAGCCGGCACCGCTGACGTGGTAGTGGGCGCTGCCGGTGACGACCTCGCGCACGGTCATCTCATTCCGGGTAAGTGTCCCAGTTTTGTCCGAGCAGATGACGGTTACCGAACCGAGTGTCTCGACGGCCGGCAGCTCGCGGATCAGAGCATGGCGCCGTACCAGTCGCTGCAGGCCGATGGCCAGGACCAGCGTTACCACCGCGGGCATGCCCTCGGGCACGGCGGAGACCGCCAGGCTCACGGACAGCAGGAGCGACTCGAGCAGATTACCGCCCCCCCAGACGACATGAAGCAAGAAGATCAGGGCGACGACGGCCAGGATCACGCCGATCAGCAACTTCCCCAACTCGGCGAGCCGCCGCTGCAGGGGTGTCGGCTCGCGCCCGGCTTGATGAAGCATGCCGGCGATCCGCCCCAGCTCGGTCGCCATGCCAGTCGCGACGATCACCGCTTCGGCATTGCCGGCGGCGACGGCCGTGCCCATGAACACCATGTTGCTCCGGTCGCCCAGCGGAGTCCGGAGGTCCAGTACGTCCTCCGCCTCCTTGTCGACCGGGGTCGACTCGCCGGTCAACGACGCCTCCTGAACTCGCAAGCCGAACGACCGGATCAGCCTCGCATCGGCGGGAATACTGTCGCCGGCCTCAAGGGCAATCCGATCGCCGGGCACAAGATTGCTGGCGGGGATCGACTGGAGCTGCCCCTCGCGCAGGGCCTTCGCCCGCGGGGCCGACAACCGTTGCAGCGCCGCCAGCGCACGCTCGGCCCGCTCCTGCTGGATGAAGCCGATGACGCCGTTGAGGATCACGATGGCCAGGATTGCGATCGCATCGATCACGTCGCGCAGCAGGCCGGAGATGATCGCCGCGATGAACAGGATTGCGACCAGCGGCTCGAGGAACTGGCCGAGGAATCGCCACCACAGCGGCGGAGCCGCGGCCCGCTCGAGCTGGTTGGCCCCGAACCTTGCCAGGCGGACCTGAACATCATTCTGGTCGAGACCCCGTTCCGGCTCGACTCCGTGGCGGGCGAGCACGGTATCCGCAGTCTCCGCGTGAGGGGGAGGCAAGGCCGCGGAGTGTTCTACCTGCGCGGGTTGCCCATTCGAGTCGCCTGGCTCCATGACGTTCAGGCCCCGGGTCTGTGCCTATCTGATCAGTTGCATCGGCCGTCTGGTTCCTGCCGTACCGATCTCAAAGATAGGGCGACAGGAGCCGCGCCGCACCATCCCGGAGCCGGATCGGCAAGGCCCGGCCGTCCACGTCCTCCAGACGGATCGGTGTCGCCCGTGCGATCCGCTCTCTTGCCAGGTTTTCCAGGGAAGCAGCCAGGTCTCTGCCGTAGCATTCGACATTGAACTCGAAATTGAGGCGGAGGCTGCGCGCGTCCCAGTTCGCCGAACCGACCATGGCCCATGACCCGTCCACGATCAACAGCTTGGTGTGGTCGAAAGGAGGAGGCGAGGCCCAGACCCGGCAACCGCGCTCGAGGACCTGCCAGAGCAGAGCGGTTGACGCCCACTGGACCATCCGGAGGTTGTTCTCCTCGGGCAGGAGGATGTCGACCTGGATCCCCCTCATCGCGGCGACATTCAGCGCCGAGATCAGCGACAGGTCCGGCAGGAAGTAGGGAGTGACCACCGTGACCGAGAACCTGGCGTCCGCCAGCGCTCCCAGCAATGTGAGTTGCAGACGGCCGAGGTCCTCGTCGGGCCCGTCGGCGATGCCACGGGCCAGGACTTCGCCAGCGGCGGCCAGAGGCGGAGCCCAATCCGATCCGGACAGGAACTCCCCCGTGCTGAAGGCCCAGTCGTCGGCGAACGTCTCCCGCAGGTGGGCGACGACCGGGCCCTCGATCCGGAAATGCAAGTCCCGCTTGGGCCGTTTCGGACCCAGCCAGTGGAAGTAGTCTGCCTTGATATTCAGGCCGCCGGTGAACCCGGTTCGACCGTCGACGACGCTGATCTTGCGATGATTCCTCAGGTTCAGGTAAGGCATCCACCCTGGAGCCAGGGTCGGGAGGAACCTCGCCACCGGCACACCGGCGCGGCGTAACGGCCCGAAGATCGACGGCAGGTCGTATCGCGAGCCGATGTCGTCGACCAGGACCCTCACCTTGACCCCGCGGGCCACGGCCCGTCGCAACGCGTCGATGAAAACGACGCCCGCCGGATCGTCGTTGAAGATATAAGTGCTCAGCACGACCGACCGGGTCGCCTCGTTGATTGCCTCGATCATGGCGGGATAGGCGACGTCGCCGTCCACGAGCGGCTCGACACGGTTCCCTGGCACGAGCGAGCGCCCCGTGACACGGCCAACCAGTTGCCCGAGCCCCTCGAGATGGGCCAGATCGGCCGGCAGGCGCTTGCCGGAGCAAGTCACTGGCGGCTCGATCTCGGCTGTTCTTTGCGGAGCACCTCGCAGCGACCGGGCCTTGCGGCTGATCCGATTGATACCGAGCAACCAGTAGATCACTGTGCCAACCAGCGGAGAAAGCCAGATCAGCCCGATCCATCCGATCGCCGCCCGGGTATCGCGTTTGGACAGGATGACATGCCCGGATGCCAGGAGACTGATTGCCACATCGAGGGCCGAGAGGAGATACGGAATCAAATAGGAATCGTGGCTCGTCATGGGGGAGTCTACAGTAGCTCTTCGTGCGAAATGCCCATCGAATCAACGGGCAGAGGAATCCGACTGGCCCGGGACCGCGGGCTCGTGAAGCCTACGGGCGACCAACCAGCAGAGTACCGCCCAGGAGAGCCCCGCACACCACCCCGCAAGGACACCGGTCGGGTAGTGCAGGCCCAGGTAGATCCGGCTCGTCCCGACCAGGAAGGCCAGTGCCATCGCGACCGAGAGGATATAGAGCTTCAACCGGGTCCCAGGCACCGATTTGGCGAGGATCGCCCCCAGCGTCAGGTAGACCACGACCGCGAGCATCGAGTGGCCGCTCGGGAAGCTGGAGAGGTAGACCCTGGCCAGGCCCGGAACCAGCGTCGGGCGGGGCCGCGAGAAGTACCGCTTCAGGAGGATGCACAGGAGTTGGCCGCCGACCGTCGACCCGAGAACGAGGAAAGCGGCCGGGTAGTTGCGCACGATGAGCAGAAGGCCGAGCACGGCGGCCATCACAACGGCGACCACGCTCGAACTTCCAAGGGCTGTCAGGTCACGAACCGACTCCTCGAACCAGACAGGACCGACCGGGTCGGACGGATTATCGGGGTTGCGGAGCGCGCGGAGCAACCATTCGTCGATCGCTCGCGTTTCACCTTCCTGGACCTCATCGGCCAGCTCGATGAATCCCCAGAGCCCGGTCACGACGATCAGGGCGGCAAGGAGCATGAGAAGGTCGAGCCGTCGCCTGCCGGCCCAGACCCGCCGCACGGCGTTGTTTAGATGGATTTCCACGGCGACGCCCCCAGGCCGTCATGATCGCCTCGCCCCGCAATGCAGGACGCGGCGCCGAAGGCTGCTGCGTCCAATCGGCCCGAAATCGCGAGCCGTGTGGCGCTATTCGGAGACTGGCTCGCCTCGCCTTCCGCCCGCCTCGTTGCTCTCGTCGCGTAGCGGCTCGCGGTTCCCCGAATCGTCGTCCCGACCGAGACTCTCAGTCTTCGGACCGCCGACCGGCCGGTTGCCCTGCACCACTCTCCAGCATAGCCTGTAGAGTACGAAGAGGGCGAGCCCATGTCATGCCCTGCGGCGTTCGCTGCCGAACACCCCGATTTCGGAGGGCATTCCGATGCATCGATTCGTCAACATCCTCGTGCATGGCCGATCGGAAGCGCTGTCGCCACGGACAATGGAACGACTCGCTGGCCTGGCGAGGAAGAGCGGTGCGACGATCAGGCTGATGGACGTCATCGAGCCGTTCCCCTGGTATACGCGGCTCTTGCTGCCTGGCTCAGAGGAGTTCCAGGACATCCTGTCCGAGCAAGCAGCCGGGCGCCTGAGCACTCTCGCGAAGGCCATCGAGCGCAAGGAGCTGACGATCACCACGAAGGTCGCTAGCGGCCGCCCCCACATTGAGTTGATCAAGGAGGTCCTGAGGTCCGGGCACGATCTCGTCGTAAAGGTCGCCGAGCCCGATCAATCGAACACATTCGGCTCGACGGACATGAAACTTTTGCGCAATTGCCCGTGTCCGGTGCTGCTCCTGCATCCGGAGGCGCTCGAAAGGGCGTTCCACCGAATTCTCGTGGCAGTTGACCCGCCGCCGGCTCCCGACGTGACCGACGAGCTCCATCTGCGAGAAGAGATAACACCCGAAGAGCAGGCCCTGAACGTCAGGCTGATGAACGCGGCGGCCGGGCTCGCCGAACTGGACCGGGGCGAACTCCACGTCGTCCACGCCTGGACGGCGCCCGGCGAGGAATTGTTGCGCGTCGAGGACCGGGTCGCACACACCGAGGTCGATGTGTACGTCGCGAGCCTGGGCGATGAACATCGCCAGGCCGTCGAACGGTTGCAGGCGGAATGCGACCACGGCTCCGCGGAGACTCACGTTCACCTGATCAAGGGCCAGCCGGCCGATGTCATCACCGCATTCGCGAAGGAACACAACGTGGACCTGATCGTGATGGGGACCGTGGTCCGCACCGGCATCCCCGGCCTGCTGATCGGGAACACCGCCGAGACCGTGTTCCACCAGGTGGAGTGCTCGGTGCTCGCGATCAAGCCGGCGACCTTCGTCAGCCCGGTGACCCTGGACGATTGAGGTCACACCAAACCCTGGCCAGGCGCTGAAGGCCGGGATGCTATCGGCGTCGGTCCGCCAGGTCGGTCCGTTTGTGATCCGAAGCGGCCCGAGGACCCTCTGATGCAGATGTTTTTTGAGGGATCGGAACAGTGAGTTGTTGACGATTCGCCACACTTTCTGGTATCCTTACTCTCGTTCAACTGCTCGCGACGGGTATGTTTGAATTCGGCTAGGGTGGCCCCGGGATGCGACTTAATCGCATCGACGGGGTTTTTTGTTGCGCGCTGCCAAACAGTTCACGAGGATCACCCTCGTGGCGTGCACGTCATCCGACAGGGGAAGGAGAATCCAATGGAATCTCACCACGCACTCGCTGCGCATCACGAGCATGCGGGGCACGGCCATCCGTCGCACGAGCGCCCTCACGGTATCCGGCCGACCGATAGCAGCTATCACCTGGTCGTGAGAACGGTTCTCTGGATCATTGCCGGCCTTGTGTTCCTGGCATTCGCCCTCTGGTGGTTCTTGACCTGAGAGGGGAATCCGGAGATTTCCCGGAATGCCAGGAGAGCCCGTCACGCGGCCTCGGCCGCACGAAGGAGAACGACCATGTCGATCTTTCATCGCATCCTGTTCGCCGGAGACCTATCGGTCGGCTCGCGTGCAGCGTTCCGCACCGCCTATTCGCTGGCCGCGGCCGACGGTGGGCACCTGTCTGTCCTCAACGTGCTGGAGCCCATCCTGATGGAGAGCCCATCGGGAGCGGCGCATGCTGCGCGGTTCCCCAGTTTCCTGCCGGGCGATACACCGGCCCATCGAAGAACGGTCGAGCGCGAGCTTCGCGAGATGTATCACGCAGACAGGGCTGCCACGATCGACTACCTGGTGAAGAGCGGTGAGGCCGCGGTCGAGATCATGCGCACGGCCGACGAGGTCGACGCCGATCTCATCGTCATGGGGACACAGGGCCGGACCGGAGTCGACCGGCTGGTTTGCGGCAGTGTCGCCGAGACGGTCATGCGACGGTCCAGACGCCCGGTGCTGACCGTCCGCGACGCAAGGGCATCTCAGCCTGACAAGCCGATCAAGCTCATCCTCCATCCTACCGATTTCTCGGAGCACTCCTGGCCGGCACTCGGCGTGGCGCGAGCGCTTGCTCGGGCCGCGGGGGCGAAGCTGGTACTGCTTCACGTCGCGGCGCCGGAGGTCTTCTCTGGAGGGACCATGCACGCGGCGGAGGAACTGGGACCGGAACGTGAGGCCCTCGCCAGGTTGAAGGAGGACTCAGCCCGCGTCGGGCCAGAAGGATCGGTGCAGACGCGATTCGTCCAGGGCGATGCCGGCACAGAGATCGTCAGCGCCGCCGAGGAGCTCGGCTGCGACCTGATCGTCATGGGCTCCCACGGTCGGACCGGACTCCGTCGCCTGCTGATGGGCAGCGTCGCCGAGGCTGTCATGCGCTCGGCGCCATGCCTGACACTGATCGTCAAGGACGTCGCCAGCCCGAG
>JAKAUH010000276.1 GCA_021818605.1 Planctomycetota bacterium | reverse complement strand
TAGAACAAGACGAAGAGCCAAACGATCTGATCACCGCGTTGCGAACAAGGATCGGGCGCGCTGCCGTTTCGGCGATTGAAAGCGCTGCCAAATCCGAGATCGGTCCCACTTGAAGCTGAAGAGGTCGCGGAGGCGGTGGTACAGCGCCACTTCGATCCGATCCTTGGCCGCGAGGAGTTGGTCGAGGGTGCGATTCCAGGCATCAAGCTGGCGGGGATGGACGCGCACTCGGCGGTTGCGGTGCCAATGGGGAAGAAAGCGTCGGCCCTGGCGGTCACAGACGAAATCGGTCTCGAGCCAGCCGGCGAGCCCGTGCTCACTGGCGGGTGCGATCAGCCGGTTGGCAATGAGAACGAAGGCCCGGTCGGCGAAGGGGACGCCTTTGGCTTTTCCGAGGTGTTGGTCGAGGATTGACCAGAGACCCAACTGGTCGAACAAGGCCCGGACGACCAGAACCGGTCCCCAGGTCGCGGCCTCGATCACCTGCGGCTCGTCGGGATCGCCGGAATCGGTGCCGGCCTCGCCGGTGAGGAGACGTCGGAGCTTGGGCAGCAACTCCAGGAGCAGATCCTTGCGGCCGAGATCCACGATGACGCGTTGCTTGACCCTACCTCCTTCGCGGTAGGCTTCGACGACGCGGACGTACTCGTTGACGGTGCCGCTGGAGGAGCGGACTTTGACCGTCCTCGGATACATGATTGGTTGCTTTTGTCGTCTCGGGAGATAACAGGGACTGCACGGCAACCAGTGTCACGACAGAACAACCAGAAATCAAGCGATATCGAGGAGTATTAATGGCATACATCTGAATAAAGTTGTCACTACGTTTTTGGGGTCGAGCGGAGGCCAGGCTCGCGCTGAGCCCGGAAAAATAGGCACTTTCGCACGCGGTGGCGGCGCCCGAGGGCTGTTTCACCCCAAACATGGGCTAGACAGAAATCGGGCCTCGGAGCCGATTTGGGGGCGTATAGCCTCTCGTTCCATTTGACGTAAGCCAAAAAGAAAAGCCCACTCGCGATGAATCGCAAGTGGGCTCAAGAGTGGAGGCGGCGGGAATTGCACCCGCGTCCCGAGAAGCTCTGGCGAAGGCCTCTACGTGCGTAGCCGTTCGTTTGGTTGTCGGCCTCGGGGCCCCGAGCGGCAGGGTCCCTTTCAGCTTATCCCATCATGAGTTTAACCCGAGCCGCAACAGGAGGTTAAGCTCGAGCGATCCCGAATTGGCGTCCCCGGCCGCACCTCTCGGGCAAAAGTGCGGCGCGAGGCCGTGGCTGCTGTTTAGGCAGCGAGACGGAGACCAACAGTGTTGTTGGCAGCTAATGGTTTGGTCGGCTTTTTACGAGGCCTGCTGACCAACCTCGGCACGCCACCGATCACCTCGGACATCCGGTCGATCCTGGTTCGCCCCCGGCTTGTCAAGGAACCGGAAGAGCGGCGAACTCACCGCTTTCCAAAAACCCTTATTCGTCCGCCAAGGGACTCGTCAAGCACGTTCCCCTCGCGAATCTCCGAATCGGAGGATTGCGACAGCCCGAACATCGCCGATCAGCCATGCCCGTCATCAGCGACGGCGCAGGGCGCGGTCCATGTCACGCTTCGCTTCCTGCTTCTTGAGCGCCTCGCGCTTGTCGAACGTCTTGCGGCCCCGGGCAAGGCACAGCTCGACCTTCGCGATCCCCTTCTTGAAGTAGAGGGCCACCGGGACCAGTGTCATCCCCTTCTCGTTCGTCCGGTGCTCGAGCTTGATGATCTCGCGGCGATGCAGTAGCAGCTTTCTCGGCCGCTTCGGAGCGTGGTTCATCCGGTTTGCCTGGAGGTACTCGGGGATGTCGCAGCCGAGCAGCCAGATCTCGCCCCGGTCGACCTCGGCGTACGAGTCCTCGAGGTTCGCCTTGCCGTTACGCAGGCTCTTCACCTCGGTGCCCGTCAGCACCAGGCCCGCCTCAACCTTCTCCAGCAGCTCGAAGTCGTGGCGCGCACGGCGATTCCGGGCAACGACATGGACGCCCGAGTCCTCCACCTTCTTCGCAGGGGCCGCCTTCGCCTTTTCCGGTTCTTTTTTCTTCGCCATGGGCCACGCGCCGCCGATCGATCGAGAGGACCGTCGAGACAGGATTCCCGCAGAGTTCCATGAGATCGAATCATAAGGGCCGGTTCAGGACCCGGCAAGGTCGCGGCGCGGCGATCATCTCTGGTCTGTTAACACAACGAGCCACTCGGCCACGGTCCGGCCGGTGTCGGGGATGACTGTCGTCGGGGCAATCTCGGCCAGTGGCTCGAGGACGAACCGGCGCCCGGTCATTCGGGAATGCGGCACGGTAAGCTCGGGCGAGTCGACGACCAGGTCGTCGAACAGCAGCAGGTCGAGGTCGAGCGTCCGCTCGCCCCAGCGCACCGCCCGGACCCGGCCGAATCGGCCCTCGATCTCCTGGAGCACGCGGAGCAACCCGAGCGGGTCGAGCGTCGTCTTGACCTCGAGAGCCGCGTTCAGATACGGCCCCTGACCCGGCGGCCCGCCGACAGGCTCGGTCTCAATGAAGCCGCTGACCCGAACGACATCGATATCCGGAGATGCCGCCAGGGCGGCCACCGCGCCATCGAGCGTGGCGCGGCGGTCGCCGAGGTTGCTGCCCAGGCCGATCATCGCGCGCGACGGCATGGCCGATCGGCTCCGAAACGAGCTGGCTCAGAGTGTCAGTTTGCCGATCCGCTCGACGGCCTCGAGCAGTCGAGGCGTCTCGACGGTGAGTGCGGCGCGGATGTAGCCGTCGGCCGTGCGGCCGAAGCCGACGCCGGGGGTCGTGACAACGCTCGCCTCCTCAAGCAGACGGGTGCAGAGCTCGGTCGAGGTATACCCCTTCGGGCAGGGAATCCAGACATAGAACGTTGCGCTCGGGGACGGAACCTCCCAGCCGAGTTTGCGCATCGCGCCGACGAACGCGTCGCGGCGTTCGCGGTAGAGCGCCCGGATCGGCGGGGCCAGCTCTCGGTAATGGTCGAGCGCCGTCTTGCCGGCGAACTGGATCGCCGTGAAGATGCCCGAATCGACGTTGGCCTTCACCTGCCCGAGCGCGGCGATCAGGGAAGCTCCGCCGATCGCGAAGCCGACGCGCCAGCCGGTCATGTTGAAGGTCTTCGACAGACTGTGGAACTCGATCGCGTGGTCCTTCGCGCCCGGGACCTGGAGCAGGCTCGGCGGCGGCTCGTCGAAGTACATCTCGTTGTACGCGGCGTCCTGGGCGATCACCAGGTCGTGGGCCTCGGCCAGCTCGTTCACGCGACGGAAGAACGCGAGATCGGCCGCGCTGCCGGTGGGGTTGTTGGGATAGTTGAGGAACATCAATCGGGCGCGGGCGTAGACATCGGCCGGGATGGCGTCGAGGTCGGGATGGAAGCCCAGCGACGGTTCGAGCGTCATCGCGTAAACATCGGCCCCGGCGAACATGCTGCTCGAGCGATAGACCGGATAGCACGGGTCGGGAACAAGGCTGATGTCGCCCGGGTTCAGCACGGCCAGCGGGAGGTGCGCGATGCCCTCCTTGGAGCCGATCAGCGGCAGGATTTCACTATCGGGGTCGAGCTCCAGGCCATAACGCTCGCGGCAGAACGCGGCGATCGCGCGGCGCAACTCGGGCGCGCCCTGGTCGAGTGCGTACTGGTGAAACGCCGGGTTCTCGACGTTCTTCTGAAGGCTCTCGATGATCGGCCGGGGCGTGGGACGGTCCGGGTCGCCAACACCCAGATTGATCACGTCGCGACCGGCGGCGATGGCGGCCTTCTTCCTTTTGTCGATCTCGGCGAACAGGTACGGCGGCAGTTTCCGCAGCCGCTCGGATTTCACGAATGGCATTACTTTTTGATCCTTGGTCCTTGGTCGCTGGTCGTTAGTCATTAATCACTGGTCATTCGTGTGTAATTCGACGTCGCACCGACGTTCCCTCGCCGCTGCCCCGCCCATGGGAATGCGATGGAACCAGGGACCAATGACCAATGACCAATGACTAGGAAGCCAGCGCTTCTTCGGGAATACTGTCGTTGGCGTAGATGTTCTGGACGTCGTCGTTCTCGTCGAGCAGATCGCGGAGCTTGATCATTTTCCTGGCGTTCTCGAGGTCGAGATCCACCGTGGTGGTCGGGATGTAGCTGGTCTCGGCGCTTTCAGTGGGGATGCGAGCGTCCTCGAGGGCCTTGCGGACGGCGTCGAAGATCTTGGGGTCGCAGGTGACCTCGAGCAGGCCCTCGACGAGCTGGACGTCGTCGGCGCCGGCCTCGAGCGCGACCTCCATGAGGCGGTCCTCCTCGACATGCTTGGGATCGACGACGAAAAGACCCTTGAAGTTGAACAGGTAGCTCACGCACCCACTGGCGCCGAGGTTGCCGCCGGCGGCCTCGAACAACCGGCGGAGGTCGCCTGCGGTCCGGTTGCGGTTATCGGTGAGCGCCTCACACAAAACCGCGACGCCGCCGGGGCCGTAGCCCTCATAGACGACTTCCTCGAAGTTCTCGCCGCCGAGCTCGCCGGTCGCGCGCTTGATGGAGCGCTCGATGTTGTCCTTGGGGACGCTGAAGGACCGGGCCTTGTCGATTGCGTACCGTAGCCGCATGTTGGCCGCGGGGTCGCCGCCGCCGGTGCGAGCGGCAACGTAGATCGCGCGGCAGAGCTTGGTGAACAGCTTGCCGCGCTTGGCGTCGACCATCCCCTTGCGGTGGGCGATGTTGGCTGAATGCGAGTGTCCTGCCATCTCTCGTGAGAACTCCGGTTCGTACTCGTGCTGTCGATATCGATCGTGGGGCCGGCTGCGCTGGAATCGCGGGCATGGCGGCGGGATTGCGATGTCCGCTGCCACTGGCCGGCCGGTGGACCATCCGTTCGAAAGCAGGTTTGTTCAGGGCGACGGGCTGCCCGTGGTCCTGACCTTGGGGCTCTGCCTGAGCGACTCGAGCTTCCTCTTGATCTCGCCGGCGCGCTTGTCCGGCGGGATGGCTTCCTCGGCGGCCTTGAGGGCCTTGCGCCACGAGTCCTCGGCGTGGTCGATCTGGCGGAGCTGGAAGTAAACGTCGCCGAGGTGCTCGAGGATTGTGCTATCGGGCGCGGCCCGCTCGACCAGCATCCGATCGGCGGCCTTCTTCATGTTCTCCAGGGCTTCCTTGAGCTTGCCTCGCTTGTAGAGGACCCAGCCCATGCTGTCCAGGTAAGCGGCGTTGTTGGGCTCGGCTCGCAGCGCCTTCTGGATCATCAGCTCGGCCTTCTCGAGGTGCTTTCCCTGGTCGGCATAGAGATAACCCAGGTCGTTATTCGGCTGCGCCTCGTCGGGGTTCTGCTGGAGCAGGATCTCGAGCTCCGCTTCGCCCTTGGCGTAATTCCCCATGTTGACATAGGTGATCGAGAGGAAGTTCCGCACCTGCTTGACCAGCTCGGGATTATCGCCGTGGTGCTTGAGCAGGTCCTGAAAAACCTGGATGGCGGCCTCGTTGCGGCCGAAGCGGGTGAGAAGAAGGCCGAGGGTGACGTCGTGCATCGGGTTGTTCGGCTCGCGCCGGGCGAGGTTGCGCATGATCTTCTCGGCGTCGTCGAATTGCCCGTTCTCGGCGAGGGCATCGGCCAGGCGGGTCTGTGCGTCGGGGTCGTTGGGGTCGAGCTTCATGGCCTCGGCCAGGGTCTTCCGGGCGGCCTCGATCTGGCCGGCGCGGTGCTGGAACTCGGCCAGGAACGACAGGGTCGTGACCGTCTTCTCCTCGGGGAACCGGCGGAACATCTCCTCGACGGTCGACGCCGCTTCGGCATAGTGGTTCAGCCGTCGCTGGGTGTCAGCGATCTCGCGGAGGGTCAGGGGCGAGGGTCCCTGCTCGTAATCAAGCCGCTGGAGCTTCAGCAGTCGCTCCAGCCGCTGGGTTCGGCCGGCGGACTCGCGATTGCTGGCCGCCGCGATCGCACCGAGTAGTTTGAATGCGATGGGGGGCAGCGTGGGCGGTTTGGCCGAGAGCCGCTCGATGCCGGCGTCGAGCATGGCGTCGGTCAATTCGTCGTCCTGCGCGACGGACTGCATCAGCGGCAGGATCGCCCCGCGTGCGTTCTCACGGGGAAAAGCGTCACAGAACAATTTGAGCAGCTCGCCGAGCTTCTTCCGCTTGAACAGCGACGTGGCCAGCGCGCGGTAGGTCTGCGGCGTGGGCTGGCTGCTCAGGAGCGCCTTGTACAGCGCCTCGGCCTTGTCGACCTGGCCGGTCTCGCGATACCGGTCGGCCAGCACGTACTGGAGCGGGACGTTCTTGCTGTCGCGCCGCGCGGCGTCCTCCAGGCGGGGCGTGATCTCGGCCTCGCGGCCGAGGGCCTTGAGGACCCGGGCCATCAGGTCGTATGCCTCAAGCCCTTGCGGCTGAAGCTTGATTGAGCTCTCGACCAGCTCGAGTGCCTGGTCGGGCTTCTTCAGCCGGAGGAGCGTCTCGGCGAGCTGGATCGCGAGCTGGGGGTTGTTGTGGTCCTCGTCGTAGACCAGTCCGTGCTCGAACGCCTTCACCGCGAGGTCGTCGCGACGAACGGCCAGGAAGATCAGCCCGAAGTTGAGATATGCGCCCTCGGGGTCATTGCCGAGGATGCGGTTCATCTCATTGGGCGACAGCCGATTGGCCGATCGGTCGTCCAGCTCATCAATGACCCGCGCAAAAGCGTCGGCGGCCTTGTCGAGGCGCTTCAGCCGGGTCGAGTAGAGCTGGCCCAGCTCGAAATCGGCCATGAGCCGGCCGGGCGAGCGATTCGGCAGCTTGGGGTTGGCCAGGACCTCCAGGATCACCTTCTCCGCGGCCTCGGTCTCGCCGCGGCGGGAATAGAACTCGACCAGCTTCGACAGGGTTGCGCTGTCCTCCGGGTCGATCGCCAGCACCCGTCGGCCGTACTGGAGTGCCAGGTCGGGCCGGGCCAGGGCGCCGCTATAGATCTTGCTCAGCCGTCGGGCGATGGCGACCGATTCAGGGTCGAGCTTCAGGGCATCCTGGAGCAGGCTGGCCGCCTCGGTCCAGTTCCCCCGGTCCTCGAGGGCTCGGGCCGCGGTGAACAGCCGGATCGCCTCGAGCCGGCGTCGGTCATCCACCGTCGCGGGCCGCAGCGGCGTCGCTGGCTGCGGGGGATCGTCGCCGGGCTGGTTGAAGAGGGCGGCCATCGCGGATCGCCTGCCGGACGGTCGCGCGGCCACCCCGGTCGGAGCCTTTGTGCGGTCGATACCCGCCTTATCCTTTGCCCCCGACTTCGCCTTCGCCTCGGTCTGGCCCTGCTGCCGCGGCTCTGCGAGCCGGGCCGCGACCGATCGTTCCAGCACGAGGCCCGCGATCGTCGCGAGGGATACCAGGGCCAATCGAAACCATCGCGTCCGCGCGCTCATCAGCATGGCCCTCCGGTCTCCCCCAATCCAGAAACCCCGCCGCCAGCCCGGGTGTCCCGCCTAGACCGATCCGATCCAACGAGGCGGTGGAGGTGTCAATGCCGGGACCTGGTCGCGGCGGGTGGACGTTCCATCGTCTCTTGTCCTGTTCGGCCCGAGCTCTCAATCAAGTGGCTTCATCGTAGCACGGCACGGGCGAGACTGCCAAGACCCACCAAGGCCCGCCTCTGCCACCGCGCGAACACCCGGCCAATTCGAACGACAAATGCCAGTCCGGACGACGCGACTCGTGATGCCATCAAGGCTTGCGTCGAGCTGCCGGGGCGAGCGCGCGGGGCGAGCCGCTGGCCTGCCGCAACGGCCTTCTCAGGTAGATCGTCCGCTCGACGGGGCCGTCCCAGTGCGGCTCGCCGGGCACGAAACCGAGGTCCCGGTAGAGCGCGATCGCCTCGGTCATCTCAGGAAGCGTGTCAAGCACCATCAGGGAGTATCCCAGTTCCTCGGCGCGGCGGATCACAGCCTCCGCGAGCAGCCGGCCGATGCCGCGGCCGCGAAACGCCGGTGC
>JAKAUH010000493.1 GCA_021818605.1 Planctomycetota bacterium | reverse complement strand
CGGGGAAGCGCACGGTGTACAAGACCTGGCCCTGAGCGTTCAGGCGCACGGCGTCCTGGCCGTTGATCTGGGTCACGAGCATGCCGCCTCCGGGCGCAGGAAAATCGCCGTTCGGCGCGCCGAACGGGTTGCCGGCGAGGATCGAGGCACGCGGGACAAACTTGTTCCCGCCTCGATCGCGGTCACGCTGGGCGAGCGCTCGATCTTCGACGGTGCGACGTCGAAGAGCATCGACCCGGGGATCGGCGGCCGGGCGACGATCCTCGGAGGCGCCGGCCGCCAGGTGATCGTCGGCGGACCAGCCAACGTCAACATCGTCGGCGGGCCGGGCACGAATCTGATCTTCGGCGGCGATGCCTCGATCAGCACCAGCGGAACCACCGTCATCGGGTATTCCTCGATCGATATCGGGCCAGGCGGCGGTGGGACCGACACCATCAACGCCGGCAACGGCACCGCAACCATCTACGGCGGGCCGGGGAACGACACGATCATCGCCGGGCCGGGCAACGACGTCATCAACAGCGGCGCGACCGTGCCGGGCAGCCCGACCGGCTTCGACGAGATCACGGGCGCCTCGGCAAGCGATACCCTCAACTCCGGCTTCACCGCGGGCATTCCGCCGGCCGGCCACCCCGCCTTCGCGTTCCAGGACACGACCGACTTCAGCACCGGTATCCCCTCGGCGTTCTCGCCGGCCTCGGGCTCGTGGTCGCTGGCCTCGGGCCAGTACCAGGCCGAACCCACCACCGGCGCGGCTGTCTCGACCTTCGGAATCAACGCCTCGACGTCGAGCTACGAGCAGCTCCAGGCGACCGTGACGACGCAGGGCGAGGCCGGCCTGATCTTCGACTATGTCAGCCCGACGAATTTCAGGTTCGCGGCGATTGTGGCGAGCACCGGCCAGGTGGTGCTCGGGCACATGACACCCGCCGGCCCGGTGCAGGATGCCTCGGCGGCCAGGGGAGTGCTCTCGGGCCGGCCCGCCGTCCTGGCGGTCGCTCTGAGCGGCTCGAGCGTGACGCTTTACCTCAACGGCGACTCGGCTCTTCAGACAAGCTACGTGGGGACGAACCTCGCCGCGGGCGCGCCGGGCCTGCTGGCCTCGGGCGGCACCGGCCAGTTCACCGACTTCCTGGTCCGCGGCACGGCGCTGGTCTCGGGCCCGACCACGACCGGCGCGCAGACCACCGGACACCCGGTCTCGACCAACAGCGGCGGCTCAGCGCTCGTGACGACAACCGCGGCACCACCCTCCAGACCTTCCCCGATCGTCCTTTCCTTGACGAGCCCGCCGGCCAGCGCCGGTGCGGGCCTGGCCCCAGCCGCTCCCCAGACGCCAGTCGTCTCCATCCTGAAGGCGCGGAAGCACCATGGAGACACCCACCTCGCACACCGGCTCGCCGCGCGGCATCACCCGGCCGCTCGGACCCGGCATTACCTGACCGCTCGGACCCGGCCGCACCTTCGCGCGATGAGCCATGTCCATTCGCCGGCGGCCGGGACCGACACCCGGGGACCCGTGCATCTCGACCTTCTCTGGGGCCCGGCGTCCCCGTGGCCAAAGCGTGGCCATCACCCGCGTTGAGGCGAAACGCGGGCCTCGGTCGGGTTCGCAGTGAGGCGATCTGGACCAGGACCCGCGCGGGTCACCCCTGAGAAACCCTGACAAATTGGGGACAGGCCCTCACAAAAATGGGACGAAATGGGGACAGGCGCCTCGAACGCGCCCGGTGGTCCGCTCCGCCGAAACCAATTGCCAGCCTCCCCGTCGTTCGGCTATTCTGAGTGAATGGCCGGTCCGGACCTTGACGGGAGCAATGGTCGTGCGCTCCCCAACAAATGCCGGACCGGCGGCCCACCCCGCGGAGGGACGCCCTCGACATCCTCTGCTCTTATCCTCATCGGCATCGGCATCGATATCGGCGGGAGAGCCCCCCGCACCGGCGTCTTCGGCCCCGAAGCTAACGAGGCACGGCGAGGCGAGACGAGGTGAGACGAGACGAAGCGAAGCGCGGCGCGGGCGGATGGGGCGACTGGCCGGCCGGCTGCCTTGCTTGCTTGCGGTTCCCGAGGAGTTGCGGCGATGCGACGACAAAAGACACGGCGGCGCGGAAGTCTCCTCGGCCTTCTCGGTCTCGCGGTGATCGCGGCCCTGCTTTGTGCTCACGCGGCCGCACCGGCCGCGCCCGCCGACCGCGAAGGCCCCGCCCAGAAACCGAAGCTGGAATACAACCGCGACATCCGCCCGATCCTCGCCGAGAACTGCTTCGCCTGCCACGGGCCCGACAGCGCCGCCCGCAAGGCCGACCTGCGGCTCGACCGTCGCGAGGCCGCCGTCGAGGCCGGCGCCATCGTCGCCAGGGACCCGGATTCGAGCGAGCTGATCGACCGAATCAACTCCACCGATTCCAAGGAATTGATGCCGCCGCCGGCCACGACCAAGAAGCTCACGCCGCGCGAGAAGGAGACGCTCAAGCGCTGGATCGCCCAGGGTGCCGAGTACCAGCCGCACTGGTCGCTGATCCCACCGAGGAAGCCCGCACTGCCGCCCGTCCACGACACGGCGTGGGTCCGCAACCCGATCGACCGCTTCGTCCTGGCGAAGCTCGAGGCCCATGGCCTGAAACCCTCCCCCGAGGCCGACCGCCGTACCCTCGCCCGTCGACTGAGCCTCGATCTCACCGGCCTGCCGCCCAGCCTCGAGACCGTCGAATCGTTCGTGAAGGACCGATCGCCCCGCGCCTACGAGGATCTCGTCACCCGGCTCCTCGACTCCCCCCGATGGGGCGAACACCGCGCCAGGTACTGGCTCGACGCGGCGAGATACGCCGATACCAACGGTTACCACTTCGACAACTACCGCGAGGCCTTTGCCTATCGCGACTGGGTTATCAGCGCTTTTAACCGCAACCTGCCTTTTGATCGGTTCACGATCGATCAACTGGCCGGCGACCTGTTGCCCGGCCACACGCTCGACCAGGAGGTCGCCTCGGGCTTCAACCGCTGCAACGCGACGACCAACGAGGGGGGCGTGATCCCCGAGGAATACAAGGTCCTCTACGCCCGCGACCGGACCGAAACGACCTCGCAGGTCTGGATGGGACTGACCGCCGGGTGCGCCGTCTGCCACGACCACAAGTTCGACCCGATCTCCCAGCGCGAGTTCTACTCGCTCTCGGCGTTCTTCAACAACACGACCCAGCCCACCATGGACGGCAACGTCAAGGACACGCCGCCCACCGTGTTCGTCCCGTCGATCTCCGACCGTGAGCGGTGGAAAGCGCTAACTTCCGAGACGGCCGATCTTCGCAAGCGCCTGACCGATCGCGAGCGCTCGGCCCGGCCCGACTTCGACCGCTGGCTCGCCGCGGCGAACCCCGACGAGCTGGCCGCCCGCGCGCCCGGCGCCGGCTTGCAGTTCGGCACGACGGCCCCGACGCCCGGCGCCTCGCCGATCACCAGGCTGGAATCGGCCCAGGCCGGCGACTTCGAGAAGGATCAGGCGTTCTCCTACGGCGCCTGGATCAAGCCGCCGAAGCGCGGGCTCACCGGTTCGGTGATCGCGCGGATGAAGAATGTGAACGGTTACCGCGGCTGGGACATCTGGCTCGAGGGGAACCGCGTCGCCAGCCATCTCGTCAACCAGTGGTCGGATAACGCGATCAAGGTCATCACCCGCGCTGAGATTCCGATCAACACGTGGACTCACGTGCTGGCCACTTACGACGGCTCGGGCAAGGCCGCGGGGCTGAAGATTTACATCAACGGCCAGCTCCAGGCCGCCGAGACGGCCGCCGACTCGCTACGGAGCACGATCCGCACGAAGGCCCCGTTCACCGTGGGCCAGCGGCAGAGCGGTCAGGGAGCGCCGGGTGTCTCGGTCCTGGGCGTGCGAGTGTACGACCGGGCGCTCGCGCCCGACGAGGTCGACCGCGTCGCCTGGGCCGAGCGGATCGCCGCGCTGGCGCGCACCCCGGCCGCGAAGCGCGCGAAATCGGAGCGTGACGCCGGCTATGCCTGGTGGGTGCGCTCGGTCGACCCGGTCGGCAGAGACCTGCGGACGAAACTCGCCGCGCACGAGGCCGAGGAATCAGCCATCCGTTCGCGTGGCACCTTGGCCCAGGTGATGCACGAGCGATCCGAGCCGCCGATGGCGTACTTGCTCGACCGCGGCGAGTACGACAAGCGCCGCGACCCCGTGAAGGCGGCCACGCCCGCCGCTCTGCCGGCGATGCCCTCGGATCTGCCGCGCAACCGCCTGGGACTGGCGATCTGGCTGGTCCGGCCCGAGCATCCGCTGACGGCCCGCGTGACCGTGAATCGCTTCTGGCAGGAGGTCTTCGGCGACGGCCTGGTGCGCACGACCGGCGATTTCGGCGTCACCGGCGAGCCGCCGTCGGACCCCGAGCTGCTCGACTGGCTGGCGGTGACGTTCCGCCAGTCGGGCTGGGACGTCAAGCCGTTCTTCCGGCTGATGGTCGAGTCCTCAACCTATCGCCAGTCGGCCGCGACGACACCCGAAAAAAACGAGAAGGATCCGTTCAACCGGCTCCTGTCACGCGGGCCGCGGTTCCGGCTCGACGCCGAGGTCCTTCGCGACGAGGCACTCGCGGTCAGCGGCTTGCTGTCGACGAGGATCGGCGGACCGAGCGTCCGGCCCTATCAGCCCGAGGGCGTGTGGGAGGCCGTCGCCATGCCCGAGAGCAACACGCACTTCTATCGCCCCGACCACGGCGAGTTGCTCTATCGCCGGAGTCTCTACACCTTCTGGAAGCGCAGCGCACCGCCCGCGTCGATGGAAATCCTCAACGCTCCCAGCCGCGAGGTCTGCACGGTTCGCCGCGAGCGCACCGATACTCCGCTCCAGGCGCTCGTCACCCTCAATGACCCCCAGTTTGTCGAGGCCGCCCGCTCGCTCGCCCAGTCGACCCTCAAGGCCGGCTGCGATTGCTGCGACGACTGCACCAACCCCGACGAACGCCTCGACGCCCTGGCCCGTCGCGTCCTCGCCCGGCCCTTCCGCGCCGAGGAGCACGGGATCGTGAAAACCTCGCTGGCGAAGCTCGAGGCGTACTACCGCGCCCACCCGGATGACGCCGCGAAGCTGATCGCCGTCGGCGAGTCGAAGCCCGATGCGTCGTTGAAACCGACCACCCTGGCCGCCTGGACCATGCTGGCCAATGAGCTGATGAATCTGGATGAATTTTTGAACAAGTGAGGTGGGTGAAGCCCACCGATGTTGAGTCGCGGGAAACGGCTGGTTTCACCCACCCTGCAGGACGGCGGCGATCATGGGCCCCATCAAAGAGTACGTCCGCTACGAGACGCGCCGGCAGTTTCTGAGCCGGGGGTCGAATGCTGTGAGCTGGGCGGCGTTCGCGTCGCTCCTGGGCCGCGATGGGCTGTTGCCGGCGTCGGCCGAGGCGGGTGAGAGCAAGGGCAACGCGGGCGTTGACCGCGTGCCGACCGGCGGCAAGGGCCATGCGCCGCTGCTCCATTTCGCCCCGAAGGCGAAGCAGGTGATCTACCTGCACATGGTCGGCGGTCCGCCGCAGATGGATATGTACGACTACAAGCCCAGAATGGGCGAGTTCTACGACAAGGATCTGCCGGATTCGATCCGGATGGGCCAGAGGCTCACCACGATGACCTCGGGGCAGAAGCGGTTCCCGATCGCCCCGTCCCGATACAGGTTTGCCCGCCATGGCAAGAATGGGATGTGGGTCTGCGAGCTCTTGCCGTACACAGCGCAAATGGTCGATGACATGTGCTTCATTCGCTCGATGCACACCGAGGCCATCAACCACGAGCCAGCGATCACTTACATGCAGACGGGAAACCAGGTCACGGGCCGGCCTTGCCTGGGTGCCTGGGTCTCGTATGGGCTGGGCTCGCTGAATGACAACCTGCCGACGTTCGTCGTCCTGGTGGCAAGGCCGACGAACACCGAGCAGCTCCAGGCGATCTCGGCGCGGTTGTGGTCGTCCGGGTATCTGTCGGGCGAGCACGCCGGGGTCTCGTTCCGCTCGGGGGGCGACCCGATCCTGTACATCAACAACCCGCCGGGCGTGCCGAGCGCGGTGCGTCGAGACACGCTGGATGGCCTGCGAGCGCTCAACGAGCTGAACTCCAGGCTCGTCGGCGATCCCGAGACGCATACCCGGATCGAGCAATACGAACTGGCCTTCCGGATGCAGGCGAGCGTCCCCGAGCTGACGAACATCGGCGCCGAGCCCGAGTCAACCTATCGCCTGTACGGCGAGGCCGCGCGCAGGCCCGGCAGTTTCGCGCACTCGGCGCTCCTGGCGCGGCGGCTGGTCGAGCGGGGCGTCCGATTCGTGCAGATTTATCACAATAACTGGGACACGCATTTCAACGTCGCCGGCCGCTTGCCGGACCAGTGCCGCGACGTCGATCAGCCCTGCTGGGGACTGATCCAGGACCTCAAGGCCCGCGGGCTGCTCGACGAGACCCTGGTGATCTGGGGTGGCGAGTTCGGCCGGACCATTTATTCGCAGGGGGGCCTGAGCCACCAGAATTACGGCCGCGACCATCATCCGCGGTGCTTCACCATGTGGATGGCCGGCGGCGGCTCGCGCCCGGGCGCGATCCACGGCGAGACGGATGATTTCTCGTACAACATCGTCAAGGACCCGGTGCACATCCACGACTTCCACGCGACGGTGCTCCACCTGCTGGGCTTCGACCACAGGCGGTTCACCTACCGCTACCAGGGGCTGGACCAGCGCCTCACCGGCGTCGAACCGGCCCGGGTCGTCAAGGAGCTGCTGGCCTGATCGGGTCGAGCCGCCCGCCCGACCGACCCGACCCGACCCGACCCGACCGATCCGCCGGAGTCGGTCGGGCAGTCTTGCCCGACGCGGGTCCGAACCCGCCCGATCCGTCGAAGTAGGTCAGGCTTTCCAGCCTGACGCCGACCCGCCCGGCCGGACGGCCCGGTCCGACCCGTGTCAGGCTGGAAAGGCGATGCCGACGTTGAAGAACCGGTCGGGGTGCTTCTCGTCTCGTCCCGGCCCGGTCCGACCCGCGTCAGGCTGGAATGTCACGCGACATAAGGTTTGCACGGTCCGATGCGACAGAAAGTTTTCACTCCAAGGATGGGCATGGATAAGATCAACCTCGGTCAACAACTGAACTTTTCTTCCAGGGCCTCGGAGGTGATCCCCATGCCGCGTCCTCTCCCGGTCCCTCTGCGCGAGGAGATCGTCCGTCGTCGCCAGCACGGAACCCCTTTGACTCAGATTGCAGCGGAATTGGCCATCCCCTATGGCACAGTCCGAAACATCTGGCGGCTGGCCCACCGCGCTGATCGCCAGGGATTGACCCCAAACTATCGACCCTGCGGGCGGCCGGTTCCCAAGTCAACCCAGGACAGGAAAAGGGGGACATAGGACAGGAAAAGGGGGACATAGCGCAAATCGACAACCGTAAGACACCCGGGCCAACCTTCGACATTTGTCGATAGTCGCTATGTCCCCCTTTCCCTGTTGTCCCCCTTTCCCTGTTCCCTTTTCCTGTTCAGGCGGATCATCTCGGTCCGTCCCGCCCGGCGGAAAGCTGCGGAGCCCCCAAGAAGGAAGCCGAAGGGCACGAAAGGGTGAGCTGCCGAGCGTGGCACTGGTTTGCATGAGCCATGCGACCGGCGGGCGTTCCGGCCCAGGTCCCGAGCCCGCTCGAGCCCCGTCGCCTACCGCCGCCCCACCCGCTCGTTCTCGAAATTGAGCGCAAACACATCACCGAATCCAACCTGCATGAGCGCGTCGAGCTTCCCCACCTTCGCAACCGCCAGCATGCCGGCCGCGTCGGTGGGCGCGACGGGGACGATTTGCCCGCTGTCGAGCTTCACCCCGAGCATGAACACCTTCAGCCGGCTGGGCGACGAGACGAGGGGATAGAGCGAGGCCATGCGCTCGATCGGGAACACGGTCGCCCTCGTGCCGC
>JAKAUH010001108.1 GCA_021818605.1 Planctomycetota bacterium | reverse complement strand
CCCGCTCTTCAGCGATGGTGCCCGAGGGGCTGGAAATCCGTGGTCTGATGAGCGTGGCGGTCTCCATGCCGGCCGGTGGAAACGATCTGGCTGCTCGGTCTCGGGTTGCGGCCGAGGTTAGTTCGTCGCTAGCTGTCCGAGCGAGTGATCATACGCTGGCGACCACGTGGGTGCTGGACGGCCACTCGCTCGCGGACCGGACACCGGTACGCGACGTGTCCACCAGTGCGCCGGCGCGGGGATCGTCCGATCCGGCTGACACCGCGCGGCGGGCGGCTCCGCCGCGAATCACACCCCGAGGGCCGCTGGACATCACCGCTTCACCCGCGCGCCGCGACATGCCGACGACGCCCGAGGATCCGGAGGCAAGCAGCTCGCCAGGCGGTTCCGGTGGCGAGACCGTGGCTGTCTCAGGAGTCATGGGCACGATCGGCGTGGTTGCGTCCCTGTCAACTTGGGCGACGCCTGTCACATGGATGAACACGGCGGAAGGTGCCGCCAGTAGCGAGGCGCGGAGTGCGGGACCGTCCGGGACGTCGGCGACACTGGTCGCAGCGCCGGGAAACCTCGCCGGGCCGGATGAGTCGTCCGCGGCCTCGGCGGGCGAAGGCGGTCGATTCTTCAATGCGAATGAGGCGAAGCAGGTTCCGGGCTTCGCCGATGTCGGCCCGAACCGTGAGGGTGATACCCCGGTCCTGGCCAGGCTGATCGACGGAGCACTCCACCCCGACTGGGACGCGGTCGACCGCGAGCTCCGCCAGTTCCTGGCCGGCAGGCTCGGCGCGGGCGACGAGTCCCACGCGGTCCGCGGCAGACACGTCTGGCTGATACGGATCGGCACGGTGGCCGCCGTCGTGGCGGCGCAACGGGCCGTTTCCAGCCGTCGACGTCGGCCATGGTTCCGGTTCGGGATGGCGGCGCTCGCGGGACATGCGGGCGGCCGGCCCGACGCGGTTGGTCCCTGGCCATTGGGTCCATCATGACGCACGAAGCGCCGCTCGACTCGCTGCTGGAAAAGCTCTGCAGCGGCGACCCCGCCGCGGCGGAGAGCGTCTTCCTCGCATTCGAGCCTTACCTGCGCATGGTCGTGCGCAAGCGGCTCCCGCCGCGATTACGAGCCAAGTTCGATTCAATGGACGTGGTCCAGTCGGTCTGGGCCGATCTGCTGGGTGGATTTCGCGAGGCCGGCTGGCGGTTCGCGGACGAGGCGCATCTGCGGGCGTTCCTCGTCAAGCTGACGCGGCATCGGTTCATCGACCGCATCCGACGGCACCGGACGGCTCTCAGGAAGGAACGGCCGCTGGACGATGTGGTCCTGGCCGACGAGCCCGCGGCGCCGCAGCCCAGCCCCAGCCAGCTAGTGGAGGCCGACGAGCTACGCGACCGGATGCTGGCCCTGTGTTCGCCGTCACACCGCGAGATCGTCCGCCTGAAGATGGACGGTATCCCGGTCTCCGAGATCGCCGTCCGACTGGGTATGCACGTCGGCAGCGTCCATCGGGTGCTGCACGACCTGGCGTGCCGGGTGGCGCTCGAGCGGGGCGATTCCGACCGGAAAACGAGTCGAAAGACCTGAACGGACCGCGAAGCACGGCGCTGGGGGCGCTGGCCTGATGTTCCACCACGAGGCATCTCCAGCATCGGAGCGCAACGGGCCGGCGACGCGAACCCCGCCCGATCGCCGCTCGTCTTCGACCGGGCCATGGCAAGGCGCAGTCGCGCGGCTGGTCGAGCAGTTCGTCGAGGAATGGCGGCGCGGCGAACGACCGCGCGCTGAGGCGTTTCTGGCGCGCCATCCCCTGCTGGCCGACCGCCCCGCGGCGGCGATCCGGATCATCTACGAGGAGGTCTTTCTTCGCCGTGATGAGGGCGAGGAGGTCACGCTCACCGAGTTGGCCGGCCGGTTCCCCCGCTGGCAGGACGAACTCGAGGTGCTGCTGGATTGCGACCGCCTGCTGGGCGAGGGGCCGGCGCCACCGGCATTCCCCGAGACCGGCGAGACGCTGGGCGATTATGTGCTGCTGCGCGAGCTCGGTCGAGGGGCCAGGGGCCGCTGCTTCCTGGCGGCGCAGCCGACGCTTTCGGACCGCCGCGTGGCGCTGAAGGTCACGCCCGACGACCACGCCGAGCACCTCTCGCTGGCGCGGTTGCAGCACACGCACATCATGCCGCTTTACAGCGAGCACGAGTTCCCCGAGCGCCGACTCCGGACGCTCTGCATGCCGTATCTCGGCGGTGGCTCACTGGCGCGCATCCTGGACGAGTTGGCAAGCGTCCCGGCCGAGCGGCGGTCGGGACAGTCGCTGCTGGAGGCGCTCGACGCGATCGGCAACGAGGCGACGCCCTGGGTGCAGGTGGTCGAGGGCCCGGCGCGTCGGTTCCTGGGTCAATCGTCTTATATTCAGGCGGTCTGCTGGATCGGCACCTGCCTGGCTGATGCGCTCTCCTACGCCCACGAGCGAGGTTTGCTGCACCTGGACATCAAACCGTCGAACGTGCTGCTCGCCGCCGACGGGCAGCCGATGCTGCTGGACTTTCACCTGGCGCGCGAGCCATTTTCGGGCGATCGGCCACCGCTCGACGGAGTTGGCGGCACGCCCGGCTACATGTCGCCCGAGCAGGAAGCCCTGGTGGACGCGATGGACACGGGCCGCCCCGCGCCGACGGGGCTCGACGCACGGTCGGACATCTACTCGCTGGGCCTTGTGCTGGCCGAGATGCTGAAGGCCGAGGCATGGGAAGTGACGACCGGAATGCCCGGCGACCGCAGGATCCGCCAACTCCGATTCCTGCCTGGAGTCTCAACGGGCCTGGCGGACATCATCCGTCGCTGCCTGGCAACCGACCCGACGGACCGCTATCCCGATGCGACCGCGCTGGCCGAGGATCTGCGACGGCACATGGCCGACCGTCCGCTGGCGGGCGTGCCGAACCGGAGCCTGCGCGAGCGTTGGGCCAAGTGGGTGCGCCGGCAGCCGCATGGATTCCTGGTGCTTCGGATCGCGCTGCTCGCCACCGGACTGATCGCGGCAACGGCTGTCGTCGTTTGGTTCACGTTCCTCGCTCCGAGGCTCCGTGGTGCGGAGCAGTCGCTGGCCGATGGCCGGGCGCTGCTGGAACGCCGATCGTATGCGGATGCATCGCGGACCTTGACACGTGGTGCCGCCCTGATCGAGGGACTTCCCGGGGTCGGCGGCCTCGAGGTTCAGCTCACCGAGGCGCTGCGATTAACGACCCGACTGGACGAGGCTGACCGACTCCACCGGCTGGTGGACCGGCTACGGCTGGCCGAGTCGGCGGACGATCGCTCGGGGGCCTCGGCGCGTCAGGTCGAGGAACACTGCCTGATGCTCTGGGCCAGGCGGCATTCACTGCTCGATCGCCGCGGCCTGCCGGTTGATCGTGAGCTTGAGGAACAACTCCGCCGCGACCTGCTTGATGTCGCGGTTATCGGCTCGTACCTGCGCGTGCGGCGCCAGACCGGGCAGCCAGCGATCGCCGCGGCTCATCGCGCTGGCCTCGATTTACTCGACGAGGCCGAGGCACTGCTGGGCCCGAGCCACGTTCTCTACCTGGCCCGACGCGCGCATGCCGCCGCGCTGGGACTGTCCCAGATGGCCGATTCCGCTGCCCGAAACGCCAAGGAACTGCCGCCACGCACAGCCTGGGATCACGACGCGGCGGGCCGGATCCTGCTCGCGGCCGGCGACCTGGCCGGCGCCCAGGCTCAGTTCGAGCGGGCGCTGGAACTCCGCCCGCAGGACGTCTGGCCCAACTTCCACCAGGGCGTGTGCGCCTTCCGCCGCGGACGCTACGATGAGGCACTGGGCGCGTTCCGCATCTGCGTTGCCCTGGCACCCGACCGCGCCGAGTGCTATTACAACCGCGCGCTGGCACTCGCCGCACTGAAACGGAACGCCGAGGCCGACCGGGATTTCAACCGCGCCAGGACTCTTGACCCGAGCCTTGTCGCCTCGAGGCATCCTCGCATCCGCGCCGAGGGCAAGACCCAGCGCACGACATCCGGCTCTCATTGAGCCAACCGCCGGCACTCGAAGGCCGATCAGCCTGCCGAACCGTCCGTCTTGGTCTTCCCATTTTTCGCGCGAATCCAGGCCGGGTCGTTCCGTTTCCCTCCTACGGCGAGGCTGATTCCACTCAATTCCGAGGAGCCCGGGGGCTTTTCCCGACGCTCACCATTCCCGATCGCGTTGCCTTACGAATGCGAAGGGCGCGACTGCGGGTATGGCGATTGACCGCGCGTGAGCTGCTAGCTTGCTTCGCCCTCCGGAATCATTATTTGCGACCGATGCCGGTCCACGCCGAAAGTGCGCGCCGGCGATCGTGCGACTCGACCCCACGAACAGGAGACTCGACCATGACGAAGAAACGGAATTATCGTCCGTCGGTGAATGGGCTGGAACAGCGGCTGGCGCTCAACGGGGCAATGGGGGCCGCGGGCCTTCTGTCGCACGTCTCCCACGCCGCGGCTGAGATCCACACGACCCCGATGGTGCACCACGGCGGCGGCCACACCCACGGCGGCGGCCACACCCACGGCGGCGGCCACACCCACGGCGGCGGCCATACCCACGGCGGCGGCCATACCCACGGCGGCGGCCACACCCACGGCGGCGGCCATACCCACGGCGGCGGCCACACCCACGGCGGTAAACATCATTGATCGTCGGCGAAGCGCCGGCAAGTGTTGCGTGCCGCGGCGGGGGCGGGTCAGGTGATGTTGCCCCGGCCCACCGCGCGGCGCTAACAAAATGAAGGCCGGCTCCAGGTTTGCGAGATGCCTGGCCCTGTTTCTTTCGTTTCGATCGGGTGGTGCCTCTACGCCCGACAGCCCTCGGCCTGGGCTGTGACGATACGGTCGAAATGCGCGCGGGTGCGGCGGGTGATCGCGTCCATCTGGGCGAGGAAGTCGGCGACCGAGCGATCCCGGTCGGCGGGTCCGTCGTGCAGGCGGCGAGCGAGGCGCTCGAGCTCGACGGGGTTCTGGGGCACCTCGCCGATGCTGCAGTTCTGGATCAGCCGCAATCGGCCCTCGACGGCGCGGAGGAAGTCGTATGCCTCGCGCAGCTCGGCGTGCGCCGACGCGTCGAGGATACCGTGACGGTGGAGCGCATCGAGGGCATCCCACAGGTTCGGGTGCAGGAGCGACGGCTCGCTGGCCGCGTGGGCGAGTAACAGATACTGAACAATGAACTCGATATCGGCGACGCCGCCATAGCCGCGCTTGAGGTGATGCCGTGGGCGCGAGGCTTCGAGCCGTCGGCGCATCGCCAGGACCTGCGCGGCGAGCGCGGCGGGTTCCGCCGGCGCGGCGAGCATCGTGGTGATGGCATCAGAGACCTGGGCGCCGAAGCCGCCGGTGGCGTGGATCAACCGGGCGCGGGTGAACGCCATCCGCTCCCAGGTCTGGGCGGAATGCTCGAGGTAATCGCGGAAAGCATCGATGCCGAGGACCAGCGGCCCCGAGGCTCCATGCGGCCGGAGCCGGGCGTCGACGTTGTACAAAGGCCCCGCGCCCGGGCCGCCGGCCAGGGCCTTCAGCACGCGCTGGACGACCTCGGTGACGAACTGATCGTTCGAGATCGAGCCGCCGGATTTCAACCCCGAAGTTCGGCCGTCGCCCTCGTGCAGGAAGATCAGATCGAGATCGCTGTGATAGTTCAGCTCGCGGCCGCCGAACTTGCCGAGACCGACGATGGCCCAGCGGTCGTTGCGTTTCTCGCCGGCAATTCTTGGGGATCCGCGGCGCTCGACCCGGCGGCGCCACTCGTCGCGCGCGACCTGGGCGACGATCGCCTGGGCGACGTCGGCGAGCTCGCGCGTCACCGCCCGTACCGGCTCGCGGCCGAGGATGTCGCGAGTGCCGATCCGCATCCATTCCTTGTTGCGAAAGCTCCACAGGATCGGCGCGGTGTCCTCGGCACCGGCGCAGAGCTCGGTCAACTCACGGCGGATCTCCGCACCCGGCGAGGGGCGATCGACGACCAGCGAATCGACCAGATCGTCGATCATCCCCGGGTTGTTGATCAGGATCTCGGAGAGGAACTGGCTGGTGGCGCAGAGCTCGACATATAACCGCAGGCTGGGCGGGTTGAAGTTGAACAGCTCCCAGAGCACGGCCTTGGCGCCGAGCGAGGCCGAGACCTTCTCGAGATTCGTGAGCGTCATGTCCGGATCGGGCGTACGGCCGACCGCCTCGAGCAGCCGCGGCGCGATCGCCGCGAGGAAGTGGCGGCAGCGGGCGTTCGAGAGAAATCGG
Organism: Planctomycetota bacterium; assembly: GCA_021818605.1. Taxonomy (GTDB): domain Bacteria; phylum Planctomycetota; class Planctomycetia; order Isosphaerales; family Isosphaeraceae; genus JAKAUH01. The sequence continues at coordinate 1,692 of JAKAUH010001108.1, read as the reverse complement.
AAATCCTCGCGCGCCAGCGCCAGCAGATTCTGGTGGGCCGTGGCGCGGTCGCGGAAGGGATAAGCGGCCATCACCTCCAGCACCTGCTGCGGGTCGGGATCGGGGTCGAGCACCAGGTCGACGATCGGGTCGACGGCCTTGCCGTCGTCGCCGCGGAAGGCGTCGTGCAGCAGGTGGTCGAGGATCCTCCGGTTGAGCTCGGTCTTGCCGCGGTAGTCGGCGAGGAACCGGTTCGTGGGGCCCGAACGCGCCTCCCACGGGCTGGCTGGAGCGTAGCCCATGCGGATCGCCAGGGTGCGCAGCGCCTCGGGGTCGCGAGGCATCTCGTGCGTCTGACGGTCGAACACAATCTGGAGCCGGTGCTCGACGCGGCGGAGGAAGCGGTAGGTGTCGTCCATGATGTAGCGTTCCTCAGCCGTCAGGCAACCCACGCGCTCGAGCTGCGCGATGGCGTCGAGCGTGTTGGCGCTCCGGACCTCGGGATACTGGCCCCCGTGCAGGAGCTGGAGGAACTGGACGACGAACTCGACGTCGCGGATGCCGCCGCGCCCGGTCTTCACCTCGACCTCGTTGGTACCGGCCGAGACAGCACGCTGCTCGATCCGGCGCTTGAGCGTCTTGATCTCGGCAATCTCCGAAGCGGCGAGATAGCGGCGATAGACGAACGGGGTGCTCGCCTCCTGAAACGTGCGGCCGAGGTGCATGTCACCGGCGACCGGCCGGCACTTGATCAGCGCCTGGCGCTCCCAGGTCCGGCCGCGGGTGACGTAATAGCCCAGGGTCGAGCCGAGCGAGCGCGCCATGGCGCCCTGGTCGCCGTCCGGGCGGAGCCGCATGTCAACGCGATAGGCCATGCCGAGCGCGGTGTGCTCGGCGAGCAAGCGCACGATCTCGCTGCCCATCCGGGCGAAGAACTCGGCGTTGGAAACGCTGCGCTCGCCGGTCGTCTGGCCCTCGTCATCGTAGAGGAAGATCAGGTCGATGTCCGAGCTGAAGTTCAGCTCCTCGCCGCCGAGCTTGCCCAGTCCCAGCACGACGAACCGCGCCGGTGCGCCGCGGCCCGTCATGGGCGTCCCGAAGCGCTCCTCGGCATGCCGCCGCGCCAGGCGAACCGCGGCCTCACAGCAGGCATCGGCGAGGTTCGACAGGTCCTGGGTGACCAGCTCGAGCGGGTAGCCGCGGACGATGTCGTTGAAGCCGATCCGCAGACTCTCGCGGCGTCGGAAGCGTCGGAACGCCAGCTTCTGCTGGTCCTCGGTGTCGAGCGCCGCGACGTCCGCCCACAGCTCGTCGGCCATTGCCAATCGATCGCTACGCTCGGGGCCGGAGCGCAGCCAGTCGAACAGCCCGGGATCGCGGAAGATCACCTCGCTGAAGTACTGGCTGGTGCTGAAGACCTGAAGCAGGACCTCGGTCGTCCCCGGCTCGCGAACCAGACCGTCGAGGGTCTCGTCCAGCCGCGGCACCGCGGCGAGGAAACGGTCGAGGTTGGAAAGCGCCATGCCCGGGTCCGGACAGCGCGGCAGCAGCGCGTCAAGCTGAGCGGCAATCCGCGCAATCCGATCGATCCGGGTCGGACCCGCCCGGCGCGACAGGTCGAGCACGTCGCGGGCGCCCCGCTCAGGATCGCGCACCCCAAGACCGGCCAGCCAGCCCTGGATCAGCTCGGGCATCTCGAGGTAGAGCAGATCG
>JAKAUH010000688.1 GCA_021818605.1 Planctomycetota bacterium | reverse complement strand
GCGGGATTCTACCCGCTGAACTCGGTGCTCTACCGGCTGCTGGAGGTCGGCACCGCGTATCGCTTGTCGCTCTGGCTGCACTCGGTGGCGATCGCGGTGGCGATGTTTGCCTACGCGCGGACGATCGGGATCGCCCCGGCGGGCTCGGCGCTGGCAGGGGTGGGATTCGCGCTCTGCGGGTTCCAGGCGGTGCACATCGTGCACGAGCCTTTTTATCACGCGGTGCCGTTCCTGCCACTCTGCCTGATCCTGGCCGACCGTTATGCGGCGACCGGGCGGATCGGCTGGCTGGCCGGGCTGGCGCTGGCGTGGGGGTGCCAGGTGACACTCGGACACTTTCAGATCCCGATGTGGACGGCCGGGCTGGTGCTCCTGGCTGGCGGCTGGCGAGTCATGGGATTGGGCGCCGGGCATCGATGGCGGTTACTCGGGCTGGCCGTGGGGCTGATCTGGGGCGCGGCGATCGCGTGGATCCAGTTGCGGCTGACCTGGGAACTGGTGGGCGTGGCGGGCTTCGACCGGCCACCGGCTTTCCTGTCGATCTATTCGCTGCCGCCGCGGCAGTGGGCGCAACTTGCGCTGCCGGCGGTATATCTGGGGCGTCCCGTCGCGCCCGAGGAGTTCTGGGCCCGGCAGGGGACGACGCCGGGCGAGGCGTGTGTTTATATCGGAGTCATCCCGCTGATCCTGGCGCTGGTGGGGCTGGTGGCGGCGCCGCGGGATCGGGCGCTGCGGCCGTGGCTGCTGGTCGCCGGGTTGACCCTGGCGCTGGCAACGATGCCGGGCTGGTGGCCCGACGCGTTTTACTACGTGCTCAAGATCCCCGGTCTGGGGTGGTTCCGCGCGCCGGCGCGGTACACGCTCCTGACCAGCTTGGGTCTGATCTTGCTGGCCGCGCGGGGGCTCGACCTGGGCCGGTCGACCGACTCGCGGCGGTTCTGGATCGCGCTGGTGCTGGCAGTCGCGGTGGGCGGCCTGGCGGTGTATGCGTCGATCGGTCTGATGGGGGATGCCGAATACCGCGAGGCGCTCGGGCCGGGCACGATCACCGCGCGGTACGGCCTCACCGGGCTGACATGGGCGCTGGGCCTGGCGACGATCGCGGCCTGGCGGCTGGGGCGGTTGGGAACGTGGGCGCCGATGGCCCTCGCATCGATCGAGCTGGTGGTACTGTTCCTCGTCGGGCCGATCTGGTGGTACCGCGAGGTGCCGTTGCCGGATTCGAGCCCCGTGCTGGAACGGCTGGCGGGAGAGCCGAACGTCGCCCTGGTGGGCGGGCGGCTGCTAGATGTCCCGGTGCGTGCCGGGCTGACCGCCGCGTTCCCCGCGCTGGGGATCACGCCGCCGCCGCCGAATTACCTGCTGGAGGCATCGACGCGTCCACCCGGCGAGAACAGCGACATCGAGCGCCACTGGCTGCGGCGGTTCGGCGTATCGCACGGCGTGTGGGGCCAGAATGACGACACGCGCGGGATGAAGGTCGTGGCCGTGATCGATGACCCGGTGCTCGACCAGATGATGGCCGGGATGCCGAAATTGCACGCGAAGGGCCCGTGGAAGCTGGTGCACGACCCGCGCGCGTTCCCCTCGGCGTGGGTGGCGCGCCGGGTCCACGAGGCAAAAGTCTGGGGCCAGCTCTACAGCGAGCTGTCGATCGCCGATGCCCCCGACGACGCGTGGTTTCTGGCCGAGGACCACGTTCCGAAGCTCGCGGGTCCGCCCGCGAGCGCGGGGGCAGCCGTGAAGAACTGGGACGGCCGGACGGCCGTCGTGGACCATGACGGGTCGTGCGTGTTGATCCTTCGCCGCGTGTATTACCCCGGCTGGACCTACCGAATCAACGGCGGTCCGTGGCAGCCGGTGCGGAAGGTCGACGGCGGGCTCCAGAGCGTTTTGCTTTCGGGCTCGGGCACGAGTCGCGTCGAGACGGTCTATCACCCGACGGGCCTGCGCGCCGCGGCGATCGTGTCGATCGTCGCGACGGTGGGGGCGCTGGTGGTCCTGGGGGCGTCGGGGCTCGTGAAATGGCGATCCTACCGGGGTGCCGGGGCGGGGAAAGTGTCCGAGTGCCAGTGACGGTTGTCGGGCGATCGCGCCTCACTTGCCCTTGTCAGCCCGGCCTCCGCCGGGTTTAATGAGCAAGGAAAGGCCCCTGTACCCACCCCATTGATCGCGGCGCCGCGGACCTTTCGATCCTATCTGCCGGTGGTATCGTCAGATCGATCGAGCATGCGTCCCGTCCCGTCGGTCGAGCTAGCCCGATCCAATCCGATCTGGGCTTCGAGCGGAGCTTTTCCCGATGCACGACCGCATCGCCTATCAAGGTATCACCTTCGACGACGTGCTTCTGGAGCCGGGTTACGCCGATCTGCTCCCGCACGAGGCCGACACGCGCTCGCACCTGACCGCGCGGATCGACATGAACATCCCCATCCTGTCCTCGCCGATGGACACGGTCACCGAGGCCGAGTTGGCGATCGCGCTGGCGCAGGAAGGCGGGCTGGGCGTCATCCACAAGAACATGTCGATCGAGGAGCAGACGCGCGAGGTCGACAAGGTCAAGCGGTCCGAGAACGGGATCATCGTGGATCCGATCACGCTTCCTCCCGACGCGACCGTCGGCGAGGCGCGCAAGATCATGCGGGGACACAATATCTCGGGCGTGCCCATCACCGTCGACGGGTTTCTGCGCGGCATCCTCACCCGTCGCGACCTGCGGTTCCTCGAGTCGAATGATATCCGCATCGAGGAGGTCATGACCAAGACGAATCTGGTCACGGCGCCGGCGGATACCGGTCTCGAGGAAGCCGATCAGATTTTGACGAAAAACAAGGTGGAGAAACTTCTGCTGGTTGACGATGAATATCGGCTGAAGGGTCTCATCACCATCAAGGACATCGACAAGCTGTACCGCTATCCGCATGCCTGCAAGGACAGCCGGGGGCGGCTACGCGTCGGCGCGGCGGTCGGTGTCCACGATTACGAGCGGATCTCGTCGCTGCTGGAGGCCGGGGTTGATGTCCTGGTGGTGGATTCAGCGCACGGCCACAGCAAAAACGTGATCGAGACGGTGAGGCGGATCAAGAAGGACTACGACATCCAGGTCGTGGCCGGGAACGTGGCGACCGGCGAGGGGACCCGCGCCCTGATCGACGCGGGGGCGGATGCTGTCAAGGTCGGCATAGGCCCCGGGAGCATATGCACAACTCGCGTCGTCTCGGGCGTCGGTGTGCCGCAGATCACGGCGATCCACCAGTCGGCCAAGGCGGCGGCCGGCCGGGTGCCGATCATCGCCGACGGCGGCATTCGGTATTCGGGCGATATCACCAAGGCCCTGGCCGCCGGAGCGCACGCTGTCATGATCGGCGGGCTGTTCGCCGGGCTCGCCGAGAGCCCGGGGGAGACGATCATCTACCGCGGCCGCAGCTTCAAGTCATATCGCGGCATGGGGTCGCTAGGCGCGATGGCCAGGGGGTCGCACGAGCGCTATCGCCAGGAACCCAGCGCCGCGCGGAACGCCGGCAAGGACGGCGAGGCCGCGGTGGGTCACAAGCTCGTTCCGGAGGGCGTCGAGGGCCGCGTCCCTTACAAGGGCCCGCTGGCGGATTTTGTCTTCCAGCTCGTCGGCGGCCTGCGGGCCGGCATGGGATATTGCGGAGCCCGTACCATCGAGGAACTCCGCACCCGCGCCCGCTTCATCCAGGTCACCGGCGCCGCCGTCCAGGAAGGCCACCCGCACAATATCGTGATCACTCAGGAAGCCCCCAATTACTCCAGCTTCGCCAATGAGAGTGAAGGGAGTCGGCAGTGAGTTTTCCGTTTTCCGTTTTCCGTTCAGACGCTGACTGGATGCGGTCGCTCTCCACTCGTCTGGGGTGCATGATGGCCGAGGTCGCGACATCGTCCAGTCAAATCAAACCAGGATCGGGAAGCCGGCTTCATTGAACGATCCGCCGGCCTGTTATGGGAGAGCCTCCGACCAGGAGACACTGAAAACTGAAAACGGAACACTGAAAACGGAACACTGGCGAGCGAAGCGAGCAGAAAGCAAGGAGGCTTGGCGTGCGTCGCAAAAGGTCGGCATGGATCGCGGGGACGCTGGGCGTGGGGCTGACAGCCTCCATCGTCCTGGCGCAGCAGGCGCCCTACTCGGGGGGTGGTCCGGGGGCCGGATCCTCCGGCGCGTCGGGGGCGGCCTCCGAGCCACCCCTGTACGGCGCTGCCGGCACGCGCGGGGCGCGATACCTGCTGCGCAACGGGCTGGATTATCTCCAGTACCAGCAATATGAGCGCTCGCTCAAGTACCTGCGCGAGGCCGAGTCGCGCCAGAAGGAGTTGACGCATCGCGAGAAGCAGGATCTGCGGCGGGGGATCGAGCAGGCTCAGGCGGGCCTGCGTGCGGCTGTCGGCTCGAGGACGCCGTACGCGCTCTCCGATCGCAACCAGGGCCACGACCGCGGGGGATTTGCCCCGGTGCGGCACGACATGCAGTCCACCGCCGTTGCGTCGGCGTGGCCCCGGACGACGCGAGGCAACTGGTCGCGGCCGTCGCCCACCTCGCCGGCCGCCGTGGCGACGCGTTCGCTGGCCTCGGCCGAAGTGCCCAGGGACACAGGCGCGGCGGGTGCTCGTGCGGCCGCTGGACGCACTCCGGTTCGGCCCGCCGTCGGCGAGGCCGCGGGCGATCCGATCCGGCTCGCCAGTGCCGAGGGGGATGATCTCGGCCCGGGTCAGCCGGGCGTGACGAACGCTAGCGCCAGTGCCGGCGCCATGCCTGCGGGTGGTGCAGGAGCCGCGGCTGGTGGGCCTTCCACGCCGCCGCCGGGCGAGCCCCAGTTGTCCGGAGGCGAGATCCCCACGCTCGATGCGCCTGGGATTCCCTCGCTGACGGCCATTCCGACGACGCCCGAGTCCAACCAGCCAGCGGTTCCGGCTGGCGGCCGGCCGGCCGCAGCGGCGCCACCCGCCGTTGATGCGCCGACGTCCGCAACGATCGCGACAGCGACAGCGACGACGACCGAGCCGGCCGCCACATCACCGCAGCCGCCCGCTGTTGCCTCGACCGAGACGCCCTCGGCCGCCGGATTGGCCGGCAGCACGCCCGCGCCCATCCCGGCGCAGGCCGCTCCGGCGCCGATCCTGCTCGAGACGCCCGACTCGACGCCGGCCCAGCCGCCGGTCTCGGCGGCCGCGCCGGCTTCGGCGCCCGCGGCCGCGAACGAGCCGGCCTCACCGGCTCCCGCGCTCGATGTGCCGGCCGGTCCAGCATCGGCCCCGCCATCGTCGTCTCCGGCCGTTTCGCTGACCCCGTCGGCCGATCACGCGGCGGCACCGGCGCCCGAGAGCCCGAAGCCCGGCGCAAACCCGGCTCCGGCGACCGACGCGCTCGTGCCCGCGGCCATGACGAGGCCCGACGCGCCGAACGCATCGGCAGCGACGGCGCCCTCGCCCGCGGTTGATCCGGCAGACCCCGCGGCTGCCGTCAATGTCGTCGCGCCCGCGGTTGAAGCCCCGGCAGCGGCCGCAGAGCCTGCTCCGGCGCCGGCTCCCGAGCCAACCCGATTGCCCTCGGCCGCCGGCGCCGAGCCGGAAGCTGCTCCATTGCCGCCGCTTGGCGGCGATGCGTCGGCCGGCCCGGCGCATCGCGAGAGCGCCGAGGCACCGCCGGACCCGGCGGCTGCCGGGTCCCCCGCGCCGACCGCGGCCGGCGCCGCTCCTGCGATCACGACCGCTCCCGCGGCCGATCCGGCCGTCGCTCTATCGCCCGCGGCCGATCCGGCCGTCCCGGCGCCGGGCCCGCTCCTCAACGACCTTCCGCCGCTTCCCGCTGATCTGGGCCGCGAAGCCGCTCCGGGCGCGGCCGACACGGCTCCGGCTCCGGCCGCGATGCCGGCGGCCAGCTCGACGCCCGCATCGGGCCCGCCCGCCGAGGCAACCGACCCGGATCCGACTCCGAATCCGGCCCCGGCACCCGCAGGCGACCCCGGCGCCACGCCCGGAAATGAGCCGGCGCAGCCCGCGGATCCGAGCGCGTTGCCCCCGTTGCCCGCCGACATGGCCCTGGGCGCGGCTGACCCGGCCCCGGCTCCGGCTGTCACCCCGGCTCCGGCCGAGGTAACGGCGCCCACGCCCTCGTCGGGAACAGGCGACGAGGCGTTGCCGCCGCTGCCCGACGTGGGCGCGACGGACCCTCAGGCCGCGGCTCCGGCCCCTGCGCGGATGCCGGCGGACTCCACCGCGAATCCGGCGACGCCGGCCCAGCCGACCGAGCCTGCCGCCGCGACCGATCCAACGGCCACGGCCAGTGCGACGGTCCCGTCCGCCCGCGCCGAGGACGCCCCGGCCACCGCGTCCGCCGGCGCCGATATCTCGGCGCCTGTCGAAGGGGTCGCGACTGCCGATGAGCGGCCGATTCCGGTGCCGCAGCCCGATGCAGCCGCGGGCGCCGGGGATGCGAATGCCAGTGCCAGTGCCAATGCCAGTGGGAATCCGACTGCCGGCGCGAGTCCAGCCGTAGCCGAGGCCGGACCTGGGTCGGTGTCGTCCGCCGGCGCTGGGTCGGGACGGGGGCAGACGACCCGCTCCTCGGCGGGCGCGGGCTTCCTGTTGCCCAGGCAGAATCTCCCGCCCTCGACCCTTCGGCCTGAACAGGAGGCGCGGGTCACCGATTTCATGAAGCGGATGGAGCGAGACGAGCAGCTCCGCAACCAGATGCAGGGCGGGCTGCCGCGGGGCCGCGCCCGCGGCGGCGGTGAAGGCGGCGGAGGCATGAGCCTTCGCGGAGAGGGGAGCACGTCCAACCTCCAGAGCCAAACGTATGACATCAGCCGCGCCCCCAGCCCGGCCGAGGCCCGCCCGATCAAGGCCATCCCGGTTCCCGAGGACTGGGTCCCCCTCGCGGCGCGGAACTGGAGCCCGCAGCGCAAGTACTTCGCGGCCGCGGCGACCTGCCACCTGCCGCTGTACTTCCAGGATGCCGTCCTCGAACGCTACGGACATCCGGTCGAGCAGTTTGTCGGGCCGATGGGCCGGTTCCTCAGCTACCCGGTCGACGATCCCAAGCAGTCCACGCAGCGGAACCAGATCATCCAGCCGTTCTTCTCGGCCGGCCTGATGGCGCTCCAGATCGCCGCCTTGCCGTACAACGCGATCATGGACCCACCCTGGGAAGCCCAGTATGACCTGGGCTACTACCGCCCCGGCGACATGGTGCCGGTGGATGTCTACTGGCTCCCGCTCCACGGCTACGGGCCGCCGCTACGGGGGAATAGCTACTGAGAGTCGGTCTCGGCAGGGCGGCCGCATGACCTAGGGTGGGCATCAGCGTCGCCCGCCGGTCAACACCTCCAGTCGCCCGGCGATGGTCACGCAAAGGTTCGGCGCGGGTCTCATGATCCCGCCGGGCCCATGACCGAAGGTGTCCCGCGAGTCCTCTGGCCTTCACATGCGGGACACCTTCGGTCCGGCGTTCCGGCGCGTCGGAGACCCGCGCCGAACAGTGTCACGCAGGGTAACAGCGTCTCGTACGATGCGTGAAACCCACCGCCTGCCACGGCCTGACCTGGGTGGGTTCCACCCATCCTGTCAGACCGTCCCGGCGCAATCTCGGACAAACTCGGAGCGCAGACGCCTCGGTGCGAATCGCTAGGGCGCCGGTCGCGCCGCAGCTCATGTGTTGGATCCGCCGTCGACGTCGAACACTGCGCCCGTGACGTAGCTGGACGCGGGTGAGGCGAGGAAGGCGACGACCTCGGCGACCTCCTCGGCGCGGCCGAACCGGCGCAGGCTGGTCATCCCGCGCTGATGCTCGGCGAAGCGGCCGGCGGCGGGGTTCATGTCGGTGTCGATCGGGCCGGGCTGGACGGCGTTGACCGTGATCCCCCGCGGGCCGAGGTCGCGCGCCCACGCCCGGGTAAAGCCCTGGAGGGCGAACTTGGTCGCGCTGTAGATGCCCACGTTCGGCAGCGCCACTCGCTCG
>JAKAUH010000496.1 GCA_021818605.1 Planctomycetota bacterium | reverse complement strand
CCACCTTCGTCGGCTTGAGCACGCCGTTGTAGATGTTGCCCGGCCGGGCATTGCCGCTCATCATCTGATCCGGGCTGTTGGGCCGGCGGGGTGGCCGCTTGTTCTCGGATCTGGCCTTCGCCACGTCTTCACGCCATTTGGCCAGCCGCTTCTCGTACCCCTCCTTCGCCTTCTCGTAATTCTTCTCGAGGTCCTCCCACCTCTTCATCAGCTCCGCGTACTTCGAGTCGGAGGCCAGGATATCGCGGCGGATCCAGGCCTCGCACGCCGAGCCGCCCCACGAGTCGTCGATCAGGCCGACCGGTACGCCGAGCGTCTGGTGCAACTGGCGGCCGAAGAAGTAGCCGACGGCCGAGAAGCCTCCGACCGTGTCGGGCCGGCAGGGCTCCCAGCGGCCCTTGAAGTCCTTCTGCGGCTCCTGCGTGCCATGCTTGGGCACGGTGATCAGCCGGATGTTGGGATAGTTGGCCGCGGCGACCTCGAGGTCGGCGTGGTTCGAGTTGCTGACCTGCATCTCCATGTTGGACTGCCCGGAGCAGATCCAGACCTCGCCCACGAGGACGTCGTCGAGCTTCAGGGTGTTCTTCCCCTTCACGGTCATCTCGTGCGGGCCGCCGGCCGGCATCGGGTCGAGCATGACATGCCACGCCCCGTCGGGCCCGGCCTTGGCGGTCTGAGTCTGGCCGGCGATCTGGACGGTGACCTCCTCGCCCGGCTCGGCCCAGCCCCACACGCGGTCCTTCTGATCGCGCTGAAGGACCATGTGCGAGCCGAAGATGGACGGCATCTTCACATCGGCACGGACGGCCAGAGGCGCGCCCAGGGCGATCGCGAGGACCGTGGCGGCCAGCCTCGGCCCGGCCGCGCGACACGGTCGATTAACACGCTCGATCTTCATCGAAGAGTTCCTGCTCCAGGGTGGCTTCCGGGTCATTCCGTCCCGGGCGACGCACGACGCCCGGATCGCCCGGCCGGCCCTGTCTCGGCGCATGGCCCCGCGGGTGGGGCACCGCAAACGGTGCTCGCGAGGCCGGCAGGATGGAGCCGGCCCACCGATCATGCCAGAGAAGTCGTCACTCACCAAGAGCCGACCCGGACGACTCGCTCACCTCGACGGCGCGGCACTCAGCCAGACCGGCTGCGTGAACGCCCCGTTGGCCGCGATGTCCCAGGCCTCGACCCGCACCCACTTCCGCCCGGCCAGCGCGGGGTCGAGCTTGAAACCGCGGCGGTCGAACGGCCCGGTGTCCGACAGGTCGATCCGCTCGCGGTAGACCTTCTCGCCGTCGCCTGAGATCACCTCGACGAACCGCAGCGGGTACGTCCATTCCAGCTCGAGCTTGATCGCGGCGCGACCGCTCGCGGGAAGGTTGATCGTGGACCCGCTCGGCTTCCCCTCAACCGTGAACTCCGGGATCAGGATCTCGCCGGTGGTGACGAAGAAGGTCCCCGCGCGCAGGCTGTCGAGCAGCGGCTGCCAGCCGTCGTCGAACCGCGGCAGCCGGTCTCCGGCGAGCCGGACGTAGTTGACATTCATGTGGCCATAGAGCTCGTGCGTGTGGTCGATCTTGAAGACGTCGACCTCGCCGGGCATGACCTTTCTCGGCCCCCAGTTGGCCATGTCGTCGAGCAGGTCGAGCGCCCGCTTGCCCAGGCGATCCAGCGAGAGATCCGCCGGCATCGCCTTCCACGCCGCGCCGAGCCAGCGGTCGGACGCGTAGAAGTTCTCGCGGCGGAAGAGATCGGGCGTCCAGCTCGATCCCTTGATCCGCGGGTGCGACGTCCACGCCAGGCCGTGCTCCTGGGTCAGCAGCCGCTGCCAGTCGGCGCCGTCGCCGACGTGATAGACCTTGCCGTACGGCTGGACCGTTTCCTCGAACGGCTGGCCCGGCGCGCGCCGCATTGTCCAGTACACCGGATGCGGGAACAGGTAAACCCAGTGGCCCGGACGCTTGCCGGCGTCGGTGTTCCCGAGCGCAACGTTCGCCTCCTCGCCGGGAAGCACGAGCAGCCGATCGTCCGAGACACGCCGGCACTCGTCGAACATCGCCTTCATCTCGGCCAGTCGAAGCGGACCAGGATCATGCGGATGGCCATCGCCGTGGAATTCGGCCAGGTGGACGATGTCCAGGTCCATCGCCTTGAACATCCGGACGAAGTCCGGAATCGTCGCCGCCTGACCCTTCTTTTTCGCCTCAAGCGCGGCCATCGTGATGGCCATGTGCCAGTGGGTCGTGAACTTCCTGTAGCCCGCGAGGTCGGGGAACCGGTCGCCGTGCGTGTATTTGAGTGCCGAACGGAGCGCCTCGTCGGCCCCCTTCGGCGACAGCAGGTAGAACACGCCGAGGTGCTGCTCAGTGCCGGGCGGAGCGTTGAACCACGGGACGAACGACCCGCCGCCCGTCTCCGACTGGCGGATGCCAAAACTCGTCCGCAACTCGAGATCGCGATGCCGCTTGCCGTACCAGGCGGTGCTCAGGTTGTCGGTCAGGTCGCGCGGCGAGAAAAACTGGTGCGGCGGCGGGAAACACGCCACCGAGCCCGGGCCGCGCTCGACGATCAGAACGCGGTGGGCGACCTTCATCGACTGGTCCGACCCCGTGGGATTCGCGTTCTGGTGCTGGAACTTCCCCTCGGTGTCGACCCAGCTCAGCCGGATTTTCCGCGGATCGGCCAGGACCAGACCCGTGTCGTACAGGATCGCGCGACGGTCCTCGGTCGTGTGGAGCACCGTCTCGAGGTGCACAAGCCCGGCGCCGGCGTAGAAGGTCAGCCGCAGCTCGCCCGAGAACGGGCCGGCGGTCACATTCCCGATGGACACGGTCGCGCGCCGGCCCTGGCTATCAACGCGCACGCGCTTCAAGGCAAGCTTCGCCTGGTACTTCTGGAACGGCCGCTTCGCCGGCGCGTCGAAGAAGACGTTGAACGCGCTCATTCCCGGCGGCCGGCCGGTCGGGGCCTCGCGAGTGCCGACCAGGAGGAATGTGACCGGATCGGCGTTCAGCAGCGTCGTCGCTTCACCTTGCCCGAACTCTGCAGCTCCCATCCGATTGATCAGCGGGCGGCCCGGGCGAAGGTCCACCACGACCGTGCCCGTCTCCTTGCGCTGCCCGTCGGACCAGTCCCACGAGCAACGAAGCCGGTTCCGCTCGCGCTCGATCCGGATTCCGCACTCGGGCCGATACCCGGACAGGTCGACCTCCGGCACGGCGGCCAGAACAGATACCGGAATCCCCATCAACGCGACGGCAGCCCAGGCCATCGCCCGGCATCGACCGCAAACCATCGGCACATCCCCTCGTCACGCACCGGCGGGCGAGGTTGTCCGGATCATCCGCGCGATGAACCGCCCATCGCCGTCGTGCAGGTGAGGCCAGATCGTGACCGTCCCGCCGGTCGTCGTATCTTCCAGCGGATGCGGGAAGGGTTGCAACTGGTAACCGCCGTGCTGCTCGAGGAATGCCTCGATCACACCCGAGGTCTCCGCTCGAGTCAGGGTCGGCACGGTGTACACCAGCGTACCGCCGGGCTTGATCCGCGTGCTGGCGACGTCCAGCAGGCGAAGCTGCTCGGCCGCCAGCCGCGGGATATCCTCGGCCGCGACGCTCCAGCGCGCGTCGGGATGCCGGCGCCAGGTGCCCGTTCCCGACGACGGCGGCTCGACGACCACGCCGTCAAAGCTGGCCGCCTTGCCGACCGGATGCTGACCCTCGCGCAGCTTCGTGGTGACGTTGTGAAACGCGCTGCGGCGCAGCCGCAGGGCCGCCTCGTGCCGGCGCCGTTCGGCGTCGAACGTGCACACCACCGAACCCTTGCCGCCCATGAGCGCCGCCAGGTGCAGAGCCACCAGACCGCCGTCCACCTCGCCGCGCACGTCCCACCACCGCTCGCCCGGGTCCGGGTCGCAGACGAGCCCCACCGCCTGCGAGGCCAGATCCTGGATCACCAGTCGTCCACTTTCGAACGACTCGATCGATGCCAGATCCGTCTCGGGCGGAAGCTTCGCCGCGGAGACAACTCGCCGATGGATCCACGGCTTCAGCTCGGCCTCGCGCAGCTCGTTCCAAATCGCCTTCGGGTCGCCGCCGCGCACGGCGACCCACGACGGGCTGCGCGTCTGAAGCGCAGCCAGAAGGTCGAGCCGGCGCACCTTGGGTGTCGCCTCGCCCGGCGGAATGGGAACATGGTCCCGCATCCAGGCCGGGAACAGTCGCCACGGGTCGGCGTTGACCGCCTGAACGCCCAGCCAGCGCTTCAGTCCCTCGGCCCGGCCAGTCCAGCCAGGTGCGTCGCCCACGGGCACCAGGCGGTCGACCGGGCGCGCAATCCGCGCCGCCCAGACTCGCCCGAACGCGGAGACCTCGGGCAGGTCGAGCAGCGACGCCAGCAGCAGTTGCTCCTCGGCGCGGCGGAGGTGCAAGGTCTCGATCCATCCCCACCAGCGCAGCAGGGCGCGCAAACTCCGCGTGATCCCGCCGCGATCCTTCAGATCACGGACCCGCGGCCGGTCCTTCAGGGCCGAGGCAATCGCCGGCGCAAGCCGGCGACGCTCCTGGACCACGGCATGCACGACCGCCGGCGCGATCGCGGCGGTCAGCTCGGCGGCGGGGGCAAAACCTGGTTGAGTCGTCGATTGGCGAGGACGCCGTCTCATCGTGGTTGGTTCTTGCTCTTACGAGTCGAATGGCCGGTTTCCGTGGGATTATCCCAAAGTTGCCGGGCCAACGCACGCGATTCTCGACTCAACCAACCGAGGACCGCCTCACCGCGGTGTCGCAGCCTCGGGCTTCGGATGCTGAAGCGCATCGACGATCGCCGCGTAGGCCGGCTTCCGATGATTGGCGGCGTCGAAGATCAGCGGGTGCTGTCCGCGACGCCAGGAGCGGCGATCGCTGAGCCCCCAGAACGTCACGCGCTCGATCTGGCTCTTATGCTTCAGGAAGATCGTGAACAACTTCGCGTAGGCGTTCGCCTGGGCCTTGAGATCCTCCGCCGACGGCGGCGAGACCTCGCCCCTGGGACGCCCGCGGCCGAGCTGACCTCCAGAGGCGCCCCGGATCGTCACATCCAGCTCGGTGATGCTCACCTTCAACCCGAGCGAGGCATAGTCGGCGATCGCCCGGTCGATCGCCTCATAGGGAACCCGGGCGGTGTTCCAGTGGCCCTGGATCCCCACGCCGTAAATCGGCACTCCGTCCTTCACCAGACGCCTCAGCAGCACCATCGAGCTCTCGTGCTTGGGACCGGCCTCGATGTTGTAGTCGTTGTAATAGAGCTTCGCATCAGGATCGGCCTCGTGGGCAAACTTGAACGCGAGCGGAATATAATCCGGACCAAGCGCCTTCATCCAGGGAGAATTGCGCAGGTTCTCCGTTTTGGCCGTCTCGGAGTTGCCGCCGTCCTTGATCGCCTCGTTGACGACATCCCAGCCCCGGATCTTCCCCTTGTAGCGCCCGACCAGCGTGCTGATGTGGTCCTTCAGACGACGGGTGGCAACGGCCTTGTCGCCGTCGCGGAAGAACCAGTTGTTCGTCTGGGCATGCCAGACAAGCGTATGGCCGTGGACCGCGATGTGGTTCTCGGCGCACCACTTCACGAGGGCGTCGGGCCGTTCGAATCGCCAGGTGTTCTCGCTGGGATGCACCGGCCCCGGCTTCATGCAGTTCTCGGGCGTGACGATGTTGAAGTTTTGCCTGACGAGGTCCAGCTCGTCGGCGGAGTACCCGCCGGGCAGATCCCCGGCCGCGCCGATGAGGAAGATCCCCTTGTAGGCGTCCTTGATCGTCGGGCCGGACTGGTTCGCTGCCCCGTCGTCCTTCTTGCTGTCGGTCGTCTGTGCCGATGCCGCCGTTGTCAGGTACGCGAGCACGGCCCACGCGGCCAGGGTAACGATGCGATGGCTCATGTTTGTATTCTTCCCAGTGGGAGGGCTTCCGAAGCACGCACAGCGATTCCGATGAGCCGGCAATTCGGCCTTCCGCTTTCTTCCATCGTACCGCGGCTTGCCTCCAGGTCACCGTCTCTCGGTCAATCCGGGGAACAGCCAATCCCCAGCTTGATGGATGCGAAGGTCGTCGCACATCATCCGATAACTGGCTTCCAGATCAAGGGGTACGGAGAAATCCGAGGCAATCCCCAACGGGACAGTCGGCAGCGGCTGACCGAGGGTGAGGGGTGCCAACCACATCTCCAGCCTCTGCGCCTCGTCCTCAACACCCACCGCGCGGTACGACGCCGCCGAGAGGTTTGTCGGCGTCGAGGGTTCGCCGGCATCGATCCCCAGCAGCGAGAGGATCCCGCCGTTGAGGTCAGTCCGGATTTACGTCCCATAATACCCAAGGGCTCACGACGTGACATGGAGCGGTTGCTGCGAACCCTTGACGCTCCTCCTTCCAGCGACCCGCTCAAGCACAAGCTGACCATCGGCGTAGACTTCCGACCGGTTCCGCGCCGTCGGCCTTTTCGGCACGACAGCAACCGAACTCATACTTCAAATTAGTCACACCGAGAACCCATCAGGGTGTTTGTACCCGATCGCGCAAAGCTTACCAGTTTTTGCACGACCATTGAAGCGAGGGCGGCATGGTCGGTACTTGCTTACCTTTTTTGCACAAGTCCGCCAGCTTTCTGGCCGCCTCAGCCACTTCGCGATTGTGCTTTACGCGCGGGCCCTCCTTCGATTCATCCGCGTTTCCGGTTGCCAGATACTCGATCCAATTCTCGAGGCGGTCCTTGGCAAAGTTGCAGAGCCTTCGTGTTCAGCCCGCGTCGACCAGCTTAAACGATCGAAAATCCGGCCAGACATCGCGCAATGCATCCCGAACCGCATCGGTCCATTCCTGTTCCTGTGCCAGCGAACGATACCACGACGTGAGATTGGCCATGGACAGGTCGGGATACCGCAACTCGGCCTTGCTTTCCCGTTCCATGCTGCGCGGATTAGGGCGAAGGATCAACAGCCTGGCGATCTCCTCCTGGAGCATCGCAACCTTCGTGAGGTTGACACCGCGCGGCTGAATATTCGCCAGCGCCGCTTTTCGCCAATCTAATGGAAAGGAGGCCTTCGTACCGTCGGCCTTCGTAAACTCCACGCCCTCCAAATCCCATTGAAATAGCAATTTGCCGTCACAAGAAGCACGTTCCTTGATGATCCGCGGCTTCTCGAATTGCGCTGTCTGCTCGATATGCAGGACGTAGTCAAGAGAACATCCATCGACGCACAATCCGAGCTCGAATTCCTGGATAGAACTGGCTAGCCAACTCGTGAACTCCAATCGCGGTACGTCCTGTTCACCCATGCCCCCAAGGAGGGCATCGCCAGTTCCAAGGTTCTGAATGAGTCGCAGCGCATCAAACACCGAGCTTTTGCCCGCCCCGTTGGGTCCGCACAGCACGGTAAACGAGCCAAACTCCGCCTTGAAAGCGACCAGGCAACGAAATTTGTTCACATACATACAAGTAATAATGTAAACATCCTGGAGCGTTTTGGGGTTTCAGATCGGGTGTGATGAGCGTGGAGTCTCGCGCTGGAACCGCCTATCTACCGCCTGCGATTCTTGTCCTGACGGCGCGCCGACATCCGCCCCGGGCGATAGCCCCGATTGGGCAGCCCGCGCTCGCCGGCCGGCTCGCCCTTCGCCGGGTTGGCGATCGAATGATAATGATCCCCCTCGCCTGCCTCGTTGGCCCGTTGCCGCCGCGCCTCGATGGCGGCCTTCGGCGGTTGGGCGGGGATCAGGCAGTCGCAGCCATTCCCGATCAGGTCGCCGCGTCCCGCCTTCAGCAGGGCCTCGCGCACCAGAAAGTAGTTCTCAGGCTTGAAGAACTGCATGAGGGCCCGCTGCGTCTTCCGGTCGCGCAGGCCCCGCGCGACCTGCACCTCTTTGCCCGTGATCGGGTCGATGCCCGTGTAGTACATGCAGGTCGCGATGTCAATTGGGACAGCGCGCTTCACACTTTGCCCCCGTTCGCCAGTCCGTT
>JAKAUH010000298.1 GCA_021818605.1 Planctomycetota bacterium | reverse complement strand
GTATCGACGCTCGCAGTTCGGGCAGGCTGATGCGAACCTGCGGCCCGAACACGACACCGGCGAGCCACGCTGGCTCGGTCTTCACGATCGCCACAAATTCCCTGAGCCAATCATCCGAGAAGCTCTGCGGCGAGACCCACATCTTCGCCTCGGGGTGATAGCGCCGCAGGTTGGCCGCCTGCTTCTCCAGAAGCGCCATCAGGTACTTCGGCCGCGTGTGGCCGGGATCGCCGCCGGGCACGAAGACCGCGTCGATCCTCGGCAAGGCGCGGAAGATCGCACCCCACTCTTCCAGGGCGTGCGCGACCGTCTTCGGGTCCGAGTAATCGCGGTCCATCGCCGGATACCAGACCCAGACATCCAGCCCATACTCGGCGGCGATCCGCGACATGCCGACCATCATCTCCAGCGGCGGCCGGGGAAAATGCGGACTGTCTGCGTCGTCGTCGGAGCGCGGTGGGATCAGCTCGATGGCGTTGGTGCCGAAGAGCGCCAGGTCGCGGACATAACGGTCCCACTGCGGCAGGTCCCAGCCGTCGTACGAGTTCGTCTTGGGCCGGTAGCCGAGCTGATGCCCGCGCAGCGGATACCTCGGCGCCTCGGTCCGCTCGATCCGATCGGGCAGCGCGACCTTGCCGCGCGTGATGCGGAGCGAGCGCAGCAGCCGCCCGACGCCGAACAGCACGCCGCGCGAATCATTCCCGGCGACGAGAACGGTCGGCGGCGTGCGGCGGGCAGCATCCGCGATGGTGTGAATCGTGTAGCCATCGCGGGCATCACCGGCCGCGGGCCGCGGTGGGATGTGTTCGCGCAGCGGGCCGGTCTCGGCGCGAAGCAATCGCAACGGCCCCACCGCGACCACGGGCACCTCGCCGGTCGGCCAGCGGAGCAGCACGTCCCAGCGAATCCCCGATCGCGCCTCGACCTCCTCGACCAGCACGCGCACGGCCTTCTCCTCGGGCCCGGACAGACCGTCCGGCACCACGATCACCGCGTGGGTCAGGTCGATCTCCGTCACGGCGCCCCGCGCCGACGCCGGCAGGCACGCCCCGCCGAGCAGCAGCACCACAATCGCCAGGCTCCTCGTCACTCGGTCCGCTGCCATCATCGAGCTCCCTTATCCGGCCGGATCGTGGCCGCTGTTTGACACTTGTCAGATCATCGATTACAATCCGAGGATACCTCCGTCGGCCGTTCGACGCCACGATGCCGGGACTCGTCGGGAGCATCACATGGGATTGCGACTGGGACCCGGGCCAGTGTTTGCCTACGAGTGGCTGACGGCCACGCGGCGCCGTCAGCTCTACGCGATGCGCGCCCTGTTCGTCGGGATGATCCTGATCGGGATGATGCTGGCCCACGGGAAACCCGAGGGCAACCCGGATGGGCGGATCTCGCTCCAGGACCTTGCCAGCTACGGCGAGCAACTCTTCCAGGCGACGGTCACCATCGAGCTGGTGCTGATCCTGCTGGCCGCACCCGCGGCGACGGCCGGGGCCGTCTGCCTGGACAGGGCGCGGGGCACGCTCGACCACATGCTGGCCACCGATCTCTCGAACGCCGAGATCGTCCTGGGCAAGCTGGGCTCGCGACTGATCCCGGTGCTGGGGCTGATCGCCAGTGCCTTGCCGGTCGCGGCGCTGTCGACCCTGCTGGGCGGGATCGACCCGCTGGCGCTGGCCGGCTCGTTCCTGGTGGCGGTTGGCTGCGCGGTGCTCGGCTGCTCGCTGGCGCTGACCCTGTCGGTCTACGGCCGGAAGACCCAAGAGGTGCTGGTCCTGACGTACATGATCCTCGTGGCCTGGATCGTGGCGCCGCTGATCATGGCGATTGCGTACGAGGTGGCGGTGGGCCCGCCGCCGCCCGCGGGGACCTCGGGGAATCTCTGGACGTTCCTGCACGACGCGGCCGAGTGGTCGAATCCGTTCGTCCTGGCCCTGGCTCCGTATCGGAAGCCCGGCACGGCGGGAATCGAGACCTATGCGGGATTCCTCGCCGGCTGCCTGTTCGGTTCGGCCGCGATGACGGGCCTGGCGACGGCGCGGGTCCGCCGCGTGGCCCTGAGCCAGATCGGTCGTCCGGCGCGGCCCTCGCTCCGACAACGGCTCCGGCTCGTCCGGCCCTCGTGGCTGCCGAGGTTTCCTGGTCCGTCGCTCAACCGCAACCCGGTGGCCTGGCGCGAGTGGCACCGATCGCGGCCGACCTTGATGATGCGCGTGGCCTGGGGCTTGTATGCAGCCCTGGGGCTATTTTTCCTCTGGGTCGTGTGGATGCCGACCGCCGGCATCCTCGCCGAGAAGACCGCCATCGCCAACTCATTCCAGGTCACGATCGGCCTGCTCCTCCTGAGCACCGGGGCCGCGACGAGCCTGGCGGAGGAGCGGGTGCGCGGCAGCCTGGATGTGCTGCTCTCCACGCCGATGTCGACGCGCTCGATCCTCGCCGGCAAGTGGTGGGGCAGCTACCGGAGGATCCTGAACGTCGCGATCTGGCCGGCGATCCTGACGATCCCCCTGCTGGTCGACGGCGGATCCTGGGTGGCACTCCTGATCTTGCTGGGCCTGGTGCTGGCTTATGGCGCGGCGATCACCAGCCTCGGCCTGGCGCTGGCCACCTGGGTGAGCCGGACCGGCCGGGCCGTGGCGCTGTGCATGACGATCCATGTGGGCTGGATGATCGTCTGGGCGTTCGTGGTCGCGTTCCTCTTTGGTTCACCGGCGATGCATCATATCCCGCTGATGATCGGCGACCCGCCGTTCGGCGTCTTCGTGGGGACATTCGCCGTCTCGCGGATGGACTATCCGTTTGGTCCGATGGTCGACATCACTCCCAGCTCGCTCGTGCCGCCGCTGATTGTCTGGATCGCCGTCATCTGCGGGTTCGCGGCCCTGCTGTTCCTCGCGACGCTCGTCACGTTCGACGGCTGCCTGGACCGGATCTCCGACGGCGCCCGCCGGCCGCGACCGAAGCCCATGCCGACCGTCAAACCGACGGCCCGCGTGCCTTCCGCCGCCGGGTCCGAGTAGGATGAGAAACCTCATCCAGCCGCACGGGCCAGACGGACTCTCAGAACCCCACGCCCGTGTCGACGCGGATCGGCACTGTGATCTCGCTGGCCTTCTCGTAGTAAATGACCTTGAAATGCAGCGTCTTCTGCCGAGGTATGGTGAACCACACCGTGCCGCCCCGGGTGCCGTTGAAACTGCTGCCGTCCACGGTCATGACCGCCTGGCCGTCGGGACCGAGGCAGACGAGCGAGCGAATCGGCTTCTCGACCGGCTCGTAGTCAAAGGCGACCGACGGGCCCTCTGCGCCCTTGAGCCGCTGGACCCGAAGGGCCGGCACTCGCAGGTCCTTCGGGTCCTTGAACTGGAGCTTGATCGGCCCGATCGTGGCACTGGTGCCGGGCTTCGGGTCGAGGTCGCGCGCCTCGGCCGTCTGCTCTTCCGAGCCGGCGAGGAAGACGAGGTCCGCATGGACCTTGATCCGCGTCGCGCCGGGCTTCGGGACCCCAGGCGCCCGCAGGATCACCTCGGCCTCGTCGAGGCGCGGCCCGGGCTTCACGATGATCGACTTGTTGTCGGGGAAGGCGAGATTCATCGGCTCGCCGTCACGCGGCTTCATCAGGTCGCCGCCCCGGTCGTCGGCGAACCGGACGATCCGGCTGGAGCCATCGAGGAACCGGGCGCCGTTGCGATCCAGCGTGATCCTCAGATCAACGGCCGTCCCGACGTTGGCCAGCCAGAACGCCACGTTCTCATTCGTGCCCGGCTTGATCCCGTGGCCGAACTGGTCGCGCGGCAGCTTGCTCACCTGAAGCGACAGCACGTCCACCCGGACTGGCTTGACGGTCGACGCGTCGGCGGTCCTTTCCTTCTCGGTCTTCGCTTCCTGCGCGGGCGCGACGGCGCACCAGGCCAGGCCGAGCATCAGCAATGCGCATCGCGTGGTCATGGCTCGTGGCATCGGATTGTCTCCCGCGACATTATCAATGAGCAGCCAGCCGCCTGGATCGTCTGACCCTTCGCGTCGAGGCTCCCGTCCTTGATATCCTCGCTGGTCTATACGCTACCGCCTCCGCACGCATGGCACAACGGCCGGCCGTCGCGGTTCAGCCGTCCCGGCGAGTCCCTTGATCGCGCACCCGGGGCACCTCAAACTGGGGCCTCACGACGCGGTGGCTCAACTCGAATCGATTCGCTACCTGGACCTGAGAGTCTGTCCCAGAAGCCCACTTCGTGGGATGCCGGAACAGACTTGAACCTCCATCTCTCGCCTCGCCCGTGCGCCACGCAACCGCAATGCGCTCGAGCCCTCGAGCGCCTGCGCGATCTCGTCCTGGATCTCGCGCTGGCGCTCCGCCGGGATGAACTTCGCCGGGATGAACTGGATCACGAAGCGGACCGAATCGCCCGCATCGATCAGGGTGAGCCGGGAGCGATCGCGTTCGCCGACGCCTCGCGCCGCAAGTTCGTCGGCCGGATAAGGGTCGTGGAGGCGATCGCCGTGCTCGCTTTCGAGCGAGATGTAGGCAACCTCCCCTTCGAGCGACTCGACGAGTCCCTCGAAGCGCTCGGAGATCGGCTTCGGTCGTCGCACGGGGAGGTGGAGTTGCGTTGCCATGGCTTGTCGAGGGCGAAATGGTCATGAGATCGAGGGCCGGCCCGACATGGCTCGGTCCGCCCGAGCCGCCGGAATCGTTGCGAACCCCATATCACTCCCAGGTTGTCCATTTCGGCGGTCTGGTTCGACGACATCAATCTCTGAGCAGCTTCCGGATCACATCCATCAGCACGCCCTCGACCTCGGGGGCGACGAGCGAGGCCCTGGGGCCGGTCTCATAGCCGCCCTGGGGGTACGCGATCGCGGTGCCGATGTAGCCGGGGGCGTAGTCGCCGTACGCCGCCATGGCGACGAAGAGATCCGGGCGCATCTTTTGCGCGGCGAGCTGGTACTCGACGAACAGCTCGCCGGGCAGGTGGAGGATCCGGGCCTTGCCCAGGCGCAGGCAGGTCACGTCGATTGTGTCGCCGGCGCGGCAGCGGAGCAGCCAGGCCAGCTCGCGGGCGGCGTCGCCCCGCGCGAGCGGGGGCTTCGCCGCGTCGTCCAGGATCTTGCGGAGCGCCGTCTCGTCCAGGTGCGGGGAGACTGGCAGCCTCACGGGGATCGACGTCCAGCCAAGGTCGGCAGCGCCGATCGGCGTCCTGGTGGTCGATTCCCACGCGCGGACCATGCCGTCGGCGACGCGGTCGGCGAGGACCTGGCGATTCGACGGTGAGCCGTCGTTCCACTTGCCGGCGCCGATGTTGCCGCCCGCGCCGTCGAAGTGGATGTGCGGTACGCCGGTGGCCTTCTCGCGGGCGTCGCGGGCCATGCCGGGGAAGTCGGGGTTCGCCAGCCCGGTGCGGTAGTAGCTCTGGGGGTGCGTGGCGTAATACGTCAGGACCGCGACGGGTTTGTCGCCGTCCCAGAAGCTGATCATCGCGAGCATCGGGTCGATCGTGCCGACCGGCGCATCGCTGATCTTCGGGTCCGTGCAGGACGTGTAGCGGACGTATTTCACCTTGCCGTCGGGCCCGAGGACGCGGCGGTTCGAGGCGACCTGGTGAACCTCGGCGCGGCCGAGGCCCAGGTGCGTGACGGGCTGGGCGTTGGCCGTGGCGGCGCGCACGGCCTCGGCCGCGCGGGCGATGACCGCGCGGTCGAATTTGGCGTCGAAGACCTCGTGATGGATCCCCCGCTCGGCGAGCAATCGGTCGGCCGAGAAGTCGCAGGCCGGGGCATCATGCTGGTGCAGGGTGTGCACGGTGACGCGGCCCGGCTCGGTGTCGGCGGCCTTCGCCAGCGCCTGGCGGAACTCGGTCTGGCCGTCGTTGCCGATACCGATCCAGTCGACGGCGCACAGCACGATCGGCTTCCCCTCGCCGATCACGACAATCCCCTTGCACGAAAGCGGCAGGACGACGCCCTTCGTCGGGTCATAGGCCAGCGGGCTGCCGACCGGCGGCGAGGCATCGACGCCGAACACGCCGATCTTCAGCGGGGCAGCGGCGCGGGCCGTGGTGACCGCGGCGACGGCGACGAGTGAGAACAGGCTGAGGATTGCAGTGCGGAGCATGGGGTGGGCCTCCTGGAGGGATTGAGATTCGTCCCGATTCTGGTGCGGGACACGTGTGGGTGGAATACGGGCGCGGGAGTGAGGTGTGCCGTGTGCCGACGAGAGCCGCCTCCTTCAGCAGACCCGGATCGGATCGGATCGAACCGAACCGAACCGAACTACTCGGGGACCTGGTGCCCGGTCCGTGAGCCACGCCAACGTTCGGCGCTCTCTGGCCTGACCTGCGAATACGGCGGGACTGCCCGGGGAAGCGAATCCTATTCCCAGGCCGAGCGGAGCCAGATGCCGCCGTCGACGGCCAGGGCGGTGCCGGTGATGTAGTCGGCGTCATCCGAGGCGAGGAACACGGCGGCCTTGCCGATGTCGGCGGGCGTGCCGAGCCGGCCCCAGGGGAGCGTCGGGCCGGCCTTCGCGATCGCCTCGGCGCCGAAGACCTCGTGCTCGCCGGGCGTGTCGATCCAGCCGGGTTCAATCACGTTGACGTTGATCCGATGCTGCGATAATTCGGCGGCGATCGTGAACGCCATGTTGTTCAACCCGGCCTTGGCCGCGTTGTAGCCGACGCTGCGCGCGTAGGGAGTATGCACGTGGCAGCTCGAGATGAACACGATCTTGCCCCCACCGCCCCGCGCGACCATGTGCCGCGCCACGAACTGGCTCACGTGGAACCCGCCGGTGAGCGTGCCGGCGACCACCCGGTCGAAGGTCGCGGGGTCATATTCGAGGAAGTCGCCGCGGCGGTTGTAGGCCGGGTTGCTGACCAGGATATCGATCTTCTTCAGAGCGGCAACGGCCCGGTCGACAATGGTCTCGCACGACGCGCGGGCAAATGCGTCTCCGTCGACGGGCTCGGCGCGCCGGCCCATCGCCTGGATCTCGGCGACGGTTGAGTCGAGCGCCTCGGTCCGCTCGCGGTCGTTGATGGCGACGTCCGCGCCGGCGCGGGCGAGCTCCAGCGCAATGCCCCGCCCGATCCCCCGCGCGGCGCCCGTCACCAGGGCGGATTTTCCCATCAGCTTCATCGCCGCGAACCTCCTGGGCGCCCGGCCGGCTTGTCCCGGCGCGGTCGCCCTTGCCTTGCTCATACGTTCGACCCGCCCGGCCAGGATAACCGCGCCGAGGTCCCGCGGGCAACGGCCCGCGACGGCCGGCCCCGGTCACGGCCGCCCGGCCCGGTCCTGCCGGCCTCTGCCGGATCGGGGGGACTCGCCAGACGCCGGCCGTTTTACTGGGGCATCCGGTGGCGTTGCCCCTCGGCTCCCCGCTCTCGGGTCGTCGGAAAAGGGCACGACCGATAGACTGGATGCCATGATCCGAATCCGCTTCAACAACCCGGATGCCAGGAAACGGGCATTGGGCCGCCTTGCCGGGCGCTATCCGTTCAAGAGCTGGGCGACGGGCGAAATGCTCGTGCCCGAGCCGGTGCTGGGCTTCCTGGCCACCGAGAACATCGCCTTCCAGGTCGAGGGCCCCGCCACGTATGAGCAGATCACTCCGGCGCTCCGAGATCCGGCTCCCGCTCGCGTTCAATGACGGTCAGCCCGTCCCCGACGAAATCGTGGCCGAGACCTAGCTCGAGCTGGAGCAGCAGTTTGGGGCGGTGTCGACCGAGACGCGGACGATCCGCGGCCCGTGGCGGCACGAGGGCGAGTCGTACCGCGACGACCTGGTCCGCGTCTTCGTGAACGTCGCGGATGAGCCCGAGCATCGCCGGTTCTTCGTCGAGTGCAAGGAGCGGTTGAAGTCGCGATTCCAGCAGATCGATATCTGGATGACGACCGACCCGATCGAGGTCCTGTGATCGGGCAGCCCGCGATCTGGGTGGTCGCCCTGGGCGTTATGCGCCGGGCCGATCGACGTGCCG
>JAKAUH010000275.1 GCA_021818605.1 Planctomycetota bacterium | reverse complement strand
TTCCGATCTAGTTGGCTCCGGAGTCGGGCTGAGAGCCTGACTTTCACGGCGCCTTCCTGATGCTCTTGAGACGGACGATCACCCGCCCGCCGACCAGCTTGTCGGCAGAATCTCGCTGATCGCCACATGTGGACGCGGTGGTTGGCAGATGGTCCGCCTGCGGCTGGTCAGCCGTGGACACCCCAGGAGGCATTGACGCTTCTTTGCCCGTCCCTGTACGCGGTGGTCTTCCAGGTCGATCTGGCGACTGGAGCGATCACGCAGGCGTCAGCAAAAAAAATCTCTGATTTGCCTATTGCGTATATTGCGTTCGAAGCGAATAATTCTTCTGTCAAGGCCTGAACGGTGGGCCTCTACTGGATTCTCACTCAGGAGGCAATCACATGGGGGCGGCCCTGAAGAATCCCGCTCGGTTGTTGAACGCGCCTCCGACCGAAGCGGAGACGGAACTGGCTCGGGACTCGAGCCGGCGACTCGGTCCAACGCTCGCCGATCTTTTTGTTCCGAATGGGGGCGATGCCGCATCGCGTGGCGTGGAGATCAGCGTGCATGTCCCCGGCAAATCGGGGATCGAAACACTGACGATCCCGGCGTCGGCATTGCGCCTTCTCGGAACCATCCTGACAGAGATGGCGCAGGGCAACGTCATCACGCTGACTCCGATCCATGCCGAGTTGACGACGAAGCAGGCCGCTGTCTTGCTCAACGTGTCGCGGCCATTCGTGTGCAAGTTGCTCGACAACGGCGAGATTCCGCACCGCAAGGTAGGACGCCATCGGCGCGTCAGGTATGTTGATTTGATGGAATACAAGAAGCGGACAGATGAAGCGCGCTATCGGGATCTCGACGAATTGGTTGAACAGGCCCAGGAACTCGGCATGGGCTATTAAAAGCCTGTCTCCTCAGGGCGCATTTGGGAGCACAGGTAGGCTGCGCCCCGATAAGGCAGGCTCTGAGGATGGCGCTCATTACGGCCTTGTATGACGCTTGCGTCCTGTATCCCGCGCCGCTGCGCGACTTGCTCATGCAGCTCGCTGTGACGGACATCTTCCAGGCGCGTTGGACGGATCAGATTCACGACGAATGGATTCGTCGCCTCCTGGAGAAAAGGCCGGATCTCAGGGCTGAAGATCTGCAGAAGACTCGTGCCTTGATGAACCGTCATGTCCGCGATTGTCTCGTCGTCGGCTACGAGGGGCTCATCCCGGGCCTCTCGTTGCCGGACGAGAACGATCGACACGTCCTTGCTGCGGCGATCCAGTGTCGGGCCGACTTGATCGTGACGACAAACCTCAGGGACTTCCCGAAGTCAGCACTGGCTCCGTATGACGTCGAAGCGATCCATCCCGATGAGTTCATCGCGAACGAACTTGACCTCTACGAATCGGCGGTTTGCGAATCCGTAAAAATCGTTCGCGCCCGCCTCAAGAATCCCCCCAAGTCGGTTGATGATTACCTGAGAACACTTGAACGTCAGGGGCTCGTCGAGACGGTCGCGAGACTCCGCGACTTCGCTGCGCTCCTTTGATTGCAGGTAGGGCCGCCGTCTCGCCGTCATGGTTTCTGCCCGGTCCTGTACACCAGGCCATCCTGACGAAAAGTCCGATCGCAGGTGAAGCGCCAAAGCTGGCGGACTGGGCCCTGGCCGCGACGGGCGGAGGCCGGCTCGACCCCTGCCTTACCTGTCGGCCGGAAGGCGTCTCGGCAGCCGATGGCCGGACATCGCGGTCGCCGGCCCTTCCGTCTCGTCCGGATCGGTCGCCGGACGACCCTCAGCTTCTGTTCGAGGTCGAGGTTGACTGAGGATGCCTGCCTGTTGCCCCGGGTGCGTCGATTATGATGCAGCGAGAGAACTGATCGACCGGCGCGGACCGGTCCCGGACGTACATTGCGGGCCGGTCTCGTTGACGACGACGCCCCGCGGAGCTCGCCATGCCCTCGCCGTTTCCCGGTATGGACCCGTACCAGGAGAGCCCGGAGGTCTTCCCGGACGTCCACGATAGCTTCATCACCTATCTGCGCGAGGCGCTCCAGGCCGAGCTTCCAGTGCCCTACTTTGCCGCCCTGGTGCGAAGGCTCTGGATCGAGGCCTTCCGGCGCTCGATCGGCCCCGATCTGGAGTTGCGCCGCGGCCGGACGCCGGGAGCGCGTCGCGTGGAATTCGCCGCGGCCGTCGTTGATCAACCTGTCGCTCGGCACGATGAAATCCGCGAGCCGTTCATCGAGATCTTTACCCGCGGCGAGGACGGCAAGCGGCTGGTGGCGTCGATCGAGGTCCTCAGCCTCGCCAACAAGACGCCTGGCGAGCATGGCCGCGAGCTCTATCGGCGCGAGCAGGAAGAGAGGCTCGCCACTGACTGCCGGGTGCACCTCGTGGAGCTTGACTTCCTTCGCGCCGGCGAGCCGACGACCGTGGTCCCGCCGGATGCGGCCCGCGCGGGTTGCGGGCCGTTCGATTATCACGTCTCGGTACGCCCCTTCGACGACCCGGACACCTTCCACGTCTACCCCATCCGCCTCGAGGACCGGCTGCCGCTCGTGGCGGTGCCCCTTCTGCCCGGCGACCCGCCGGTGACGCTCGACCTCCAGGCGGTTTTCGACCGCTGCTACGACGCAGGCCCGTACAGTCGCGAGATCCACTACGGCGTCGATGCGGTGATTCCGCCCCTCGACCCCGACCGGGCCGCCTGGGCCGATCGCGTCGTGCGGGCCGGGGGATGACACACCCCGCCGGAGGTCCCGGCCGGGATTTGCTTTGCGCGCCGGGGATTTTATACTCAATCTCATCGCACATTCGTCGAATAGTTCCGGGGCGAGTCGTCCCCGGTGCCCACTCGGGACCGGTATCGCGATTGTCTTCGACCCGCTCGGGGAGACCATCCGGTTATGGATACCGCAGAATCCGATCGCCGATTGATCGAGAAGATCCTGACCGATTACGCCGCGGTCCCGTATTCCCAGGGCGATGTCCAGCTCCAGGCGTTCTTCGATCGCGAGCGCGATCACTACTTGCTGATGATGATCGGCTGGGAGGGGGTCCGCCGGGTCCATGGCTGCCTGGTCCACGTCGACATCATCGGCGGCAAGTTCTGGATCCAGCGCGACGGGACCGAGTGCAGCATCGCCCAGGAGCTCCTTGATGCCGGCGTACCCCGGGATCGCATCGTGCTGGCATTTCGTTCTCTGGAGAAGCGTCGATTGACCGACTTCGCCGTCGCGTAGGCGGCGGGCCGGGGCTGTGCGGCATTTCTCCGCGACACATCTCCGCTGGAAGGTCCGTGGCACAAAGGCGGTGACACCATGCTGGGGCGAGTCCTGGTTCTCTCGGCGAGTGCGGGGGCCGGCCACATGCGGGCGGCGGAGGCCATCGAGAAGGCCATCCGGATCCGAGGCGCGGCGGACGACGTGCAGCACCTGGACGTGCTGAAGTACACCAACCAGGTGTTCCGCCACTTCTATTCCAGGGCGTACATCGACCTGGTCAACAGGGCCCCGGAGGTCCTGGGCTGGCTGTACGACTACCTCGACGACCCGAAGAAGCAGGACGACCCGATCCGCGCGGCCTTCGACCGGCTGAACGCCAACCCGTTCGTCCGCTACCTGCGCCGGTATCAGCCCGACGTGGCGATCTGCACCCACTTTCTTCCCTCGGGGATCATCTCGTCGCTGAAAGGCGAGGGGAAGGTCCAGGTATTCAACTCGGTCGTGGTCACGGATTTCGACGTGCACGCCATGTGGCTCTGCCCGCACGCCGAGCAGTATTTTGTCGCGATCGACGAGACGAAGGTCCATCTGAAGGCCCTGGGGATCCCCGAGCCATTGATCACCGTCACGGGCATTCCGATCGACCCGGTCTTCGCCGTTCCGAAGGAGAAGCGCGTGATGCGGCGCAAGCACGGGCTGGAGGAGGGCCGGTTCACGATCCTGGTCTCGACCGGCGGGTTCGGCGTCGGGCCGGTGGGGCACCTGATGAAGGCGCTGGATCAGCTCGGTCACTCGGCGCGGGTGGTCGCCGTCTGCGGGCGGAACGAGGCGCTGCGGGCCGAGCTGGCCGAGACCATCGCCGGCTTCCCCCGGACCTCGAACGTCGACTTCACCCTCCTGGGCTTCACGACCGAGATGGACGAGCTCATGACCGCGGCCGACCTGTTCGTGGGCAAGCCGGGGGGCCTGACCACCTCCGAGGCCCTGGCCAAGGGGCTGCCCATGGTCGTGATCAACCCCATCCCGGGCCAGGAGGAGCGGAACTCGGACCACCTGCTCGAGGAGGGGGTCGCCATCCGCTGCAACAATCTGCCGGCCCTGGCCTACAAGATCGACACCGTGCTCGACACGCCGGGTAAGCTCGAGCGCATGGCCGAGAGCGCGCGCCACCTCGGCAAGCCCGGCGCGGCATTCGCGGTGGTGGACCGTCTGACGGCGCTCTGCCAGGCGAGGGCCGAGGCCCCCGCCGTGGTGCCGACCCTCGGCAAGCCGCGGTATGCTGTTACGCGTCGACACTAAGGGCGAGACCCGCGCCCTGGCTTTCCCATCGGAGGACATCATGACAGCGACAGAATCATCACGACGCGGCCTGTTCACGCGGACCCTCCTCGGTACTGGCATCGGCATCGGCATCGGCATCGTCGCCGTCGCCGTGGCCATTGGTCTGGGGGTGGGCGTGGGCGTCTCGCGGGCCGCGTTTGCGGCGCCGCAGGCGCAGGCCAAGGGCCAGGCCAGGGCCCAGGCGAGCCGGACGCTCAAGTTCGAGACGTATCAGGATCGCGGCAAGCAGTACCGCTGGCGGCTCAGGTCGTCGAATGGCCAGGTCATCGCCACCTCGGGACAGGGCTACAAGGACAAACGGGACCGCGACAGCGCGATCGAGCGCATCAAGAAGGACGCCGCGACGAGGCTGAAGTTCGAGACCTACCAGGACAACGCGAAGGCCCAGCGCTGGCGGCTGAAGGCGACCAACGGGCAGGTCATCGCCACCTCGGGGCAGGGCTACAAGGACAAGAGGGACTGCGAGCACGCGATCGACGTGATCAAGAAGGGCGCCGCGACT
This sequence comes from Planctomycetota bacterium, assembly GCA_021818605.1. Taxonomy (GTDB): domain Bacteria; phylum Planctomycetota; class Planctomycetia; order Isosphaerales; family Isosphaeraceae; genus JAKAUH01. The sequence continues at coordinate 2,939 of JAKAUH010000275.1, read as the reverse complement.
GCCAAGGTCGAGGAGGCAACCGAAGAGTAGCCGGGTCGGGCTGTCTGGCGAGGCGCCATGACGCCTGCTCAGCCGAAGATCGCCCGGATCGGCTGCCCCTCGGCGAGCCGGTAGGGACGGCCGGTGAGATCGATGATCTCGCGCGTCGGGTCGAGGCCCAGCCGCCAGTAGAGCGTTGCGGCGAGGTCCGCCGGCGTGACGGGGTCGGCGTCGGGATACGCGCCCAGCTTGTCGCTGGCTCCATGGGCGATCCCGCCGCGCACGCCGCCGCCCGCCAGGACGATGCTGTAGCAATACGGCCAGTGGTCGCGGCCGGCCGTCCCGTTGATCCTGGGCGTCCGGCCGAACTCGCCCATCGCGATGACCAGCGTTTCTTCCAGAAGCCCCCGCGCGGTCAGGTCGTCGATGAGCGCGGCGAACCCCCGGTCGGCCGGTGGCAAAAGCGCATCCTTGTGGCGCGGGAAGACGTCCTGGTGCGAGTCCCAGTTGGCGAGCTGGCCGTTGTGCTGGCCGTCGTAGACCGTGACGAACCGGACGCCCGCCTCGACCAGCCGGCGCGCCAGCAGCATCGACTGCCCCAGCTTGTTCCGCCCATACCGGTCGCGAAGTTTCGGATCCTCGGCGCCCAGGTCGAACGCCCGCCGCACGCTCGGCGAGTGCAGGAGTCGCAGCGCCTTCTCGGTGTAAACGTCGGCCGGGTCGGGCATCGAAGCGGGCGCGTCTGGAGCGGGCGATGCTGCCAGTGCCGAGAGCGGTCGCTCCTCGATCCGTCTCCGGCGGGCGTCGAGCTGGCGCAACAGCTCGGCGCGGTGATCCAGGCGGTCGATCGTGACCTCGGCGGGCAGGTCGAGATCGCCCAGCCGAAAGTCGGGCGCGGCGGGGTCGGCGTTGACCTGAAACGGGACGTTCGCCGAGCCGAGGAAGCCCGCTTCCTGACCGGGGAGCTGCACCACGTTGTACATCACATGCGGCAGCGCCACCGAGGTTGGCAGCCCCGGCCGCGGGGGCAGAAGCGCCGTCAACGTCGCGCCGTAACAGGGCGGGTCGTTGCGGTCGTTGCTCAGCAGCTCGAGGTCCCCCTTGGCCGGGTTGCGGCCGCAGAGCGTGGCGAAGGCCGCCGCGTTGTGGTTGGTCATCGGGTGGTGCATCGCCCGGAGCACGGCCAGGCGGTCCATCACCCGTGCGGTGTGCGGCAGGTGCTCGCAAACCGAGAGCCCCGGCGCACTCGTCGCGATCGAGCCGAACACCCCGCGGACCTCCGCCGGCGCCTTCGGCTTCATGTCCACTGTATCGATGTGGCTCGGGCCGCCGTAGTAGAACACCAGGATGCACGACCGGATCGGAGGCAGTCCGCGCGCGGTCTGGCCACGTCCCTTCGCATCCCCCCTGCCCTCGCCCTTGCGCGTGCGCGTGCCCGCGGCTGTGGCCTCGGCCCGCAACAGCGCCGGCAAGGTCAGCCCCAGCGATCCCAGGCCGCCGACCTTCAACATTCGTCGACGGCTCAGGCTCCGGCTCGAATTCCGTTGGTCGTTCATCGCCAGCGGCCCTCCCGTCTCGATACGCTCCCTCCCCGCGCCATCGGCGCGGGACGGGCGAGAGACTTCCGTTCCCCGTCACCCCATCGAGCCGATCCGGATGTTTAACGGTTATTGGAGAATAGGCTTCCGGGCGGCGGTTTGCAACGGTGTGTCCGACCCGTCGCGCCGGGTGGAGCGGACTGGCAAGGGATTTGCTGTGGAAGAAATCAAGCCCTTCGGAGGTCTGACATTCGGCGACGAATAACCTGTGGCCGAGGGTGCTGATTGCTGGCTGATGACCGTGTCGACCGGCTGGTCGAGACAGAAGGGCGGGCGTGCGCTCATGGGTTTTCACTCGTTCTCGCTGGATCCGCGGACCGTGCTGGGCATTGGCCCCGAGGCCACGCTGGAGGAGATCCACGACGCCTACCGGGCGAAGTCGAAGAAGCATCATCCCGACCTGGGAGGTGATGAGTGGGCGTTCCGGATGGTCTCCCGCGCCTACGAGGTGCTGAAGACGACCGCCGAGTCGCGCCCTGATCACCGAGAGCCCGCTGGCGCGGGGAGCGCGGGCCGTCCGACCGGTCCCTGGGCGTGGACCGCCGGCCCCTGGTCGGCCGGGACGGGCGGAAGCGCCGGTGCCGGTGCATCGGCCGGTCCCGGGCCGGGCGCCGGGACAGGCTCCGCCGAGGCCGCGACCGAGGGCACCGCTGCTGCCGACTCTGCCGCCGCCTCTTCCGCGGCCGAACCGGATGCGGCGCCCGCGCCGGACCCGTCGCGGATCCGTGAGGTCGACGTCGAGTTGATCTGGACCCGGTTCGAGAAGGATCAGCCGGCCCGGCTGCTGGCCGAGCGCGACGCGGATGACTCGACCTTGAGCGTCTGCATGGTGATCTCGTGGCCCGAGGCCGGGCTGGTCGACAGCGTCGCCGGATACCCCGGCACGGCCGAGAGCCTTCGCGCCCTGATCGAGCTGTTCGACCGCCTCCGCGAGGAAAAGCCCGTCGTCGCCGCCCGCTCGCGGATCGAGGACGGCCGGTTCGTCGGCTGGCTCAGCTACCCCGATGTCCTGACGGCGCAGGACGCGATCCTGATCGTCCGCGAGGCCTTCCGCACCCACGGACTCGCGATCAAGCTCCAGACCCGCGACGAACGCATCCCCTTCGACTGGCACGCCGAGGCCAACGCGCCCGTCATGTCGCAGGCTTCCTGATGTCGGGTTGCGGCGTCGCATGAGCGGGCCCTACCACCAAACAAGAAGAAGATGATTATTTGAAATTCGTAACCGCGAAAGACGCGAAAAAACGCGAAAAAGACAATGATCCGCGAGAGAGCTAAGAACCCGGCGGGTTCCGGTGTTTCCAGGGGTAAACGGCTTGTTATTACCCCGGCAAGAAAGCTCCTCACAAACCATTGCGGGAC
>JAKAUH010001093.1 GCA_021818605.1 Planctomycetota bacterium | reverse complement strand
CAGGATCTCGAAGCCTGTGCCCTCGCCGTGCGATTCCGTGAGGACCTGTATTACCGGCTCAACGTGATCTGTCTGCGCACGCCCGCCCTGCGCGAGCGGCGTGAGGACATCTTCGAGCTGGCGGTGTACTTGCTGCATGTCCACGCCCGCCGCACGGGGAAGCCGTTGACGCATATTGACCCCGAGGCCGTCGAGGCGCTGGTCGCCCACGACTGGCCCGGCAATATCCGCGAGCTGGAGAACGTGCTCGAACGAGCCGTGGTGCTGGCGGATGGACCGGCCGTCACGCTCGACGACCTGCCGGCGGAGGTTCGTCCGGGCGGTCGGCGCGGATTCAGGCCCCGGCTGCCGTCGCCGACGCTCGGGCGTTCGGGTCGCCAGCGTTCCGAGAGCACGGCGAAGGCTTCTCCGTCCGCCAAGTCCAACGGCCGCCCGCCGGCACCGGAGCGGCCTGCGCCGGTCGAACTGCCGTCGATCGTGCGCGACGACCCGCCCGACGATGATGCCGAGCACGCCGAGTACGAGCGGCAGCGGCTGCTCGACGCTCTGGTCGAGGCCCGGGGGAACAAGACGATCGCCGCCCGGTTGCTCGCCATGCCGCGGAGCACCTTCTTCAGCAAGCTTCGCAAGCACGGCATCGACACCGGCAAGCCGGCAGCCGAACCCGGCCGCGCGCCGGGCGAATCGGTCCCGCCCGGTGCGGCTACGGCTTCAAGGTCATCGCCGTGACCATCTCGGTCGTCTGGTCGACGGCGCGTCCCATGTAGGTGATCGCCATCTCGAGCTTCTGGTTCATCCGCACGCTCGTGACCTTGCCGGCCCTGGAGTCCAGGGTCAACGATCCCTTGCCCTCCTGGCTGCGGATGACGGCCTTGATGTCGGCGCCCTCGATCGGCTGGGTCCTGGCCGTGACCTCGATCCCCACGAGCTGGACGTTGGGCGAGCTGGTGTCGTTCCCCTTGTAGGTGAAGGTCTTCTCCATCACCAGCACGGTGAACGGCAGCGGCACCTGCGCCGGTTTGGCCGACCAGCTCTTGCCGGGCTCGAGCGCGCCCTGTGGGAACGCCGGCGGGCTGGACTGGATCAGCGAGTCCTTGATCGACTTCTCCGTGATCGCCTCGCCGGCGCCGGGCGGGGCGGTCTCGCGCAGGTGCTTGAGGGTCTCTTCCGACAGCTTGATGTCGGTGATCTCGCCGTCGGGCTTCATCTTGAAGGTGAACTCAGCGCCGACCTGCGACTTCAGCTCGCGCGTCGGGCCCTCGAACCCGGGCTGCGGCGCCGCGGTGGAAGCCGAGTCGAAGTCGAACGTGGCCAGCGGCGGCTCCTCGGATTTGAGCCGGATCCTCTCGATCCGGTGGGTGATCTCGGCCTCGCCGGAGGCATCCACGCTCAGGACTTTCCAGGTGAAGTCGAGCGTGTGGGTCCGGGTGGACTTCCGCGCGATCTCCGCCCCCCTGGTGCTCATGACAACCTTCTGCTCGACCGAGAACTTCAGCGTCTCGCCCGGCTGGAACTTCCAGCGCAGGACGTCGCCCGCGGGTGCAGCGGCCGACGTGCCGACGAGCATCGCCGCCACGACGAGGATTCCAGAGACACGCGCGCGGCCCCATCGGCCGTCGACGCGGAGGCTCCCTGCCGTTCCCTTCATCGTCTCCTCCACCTGTTCAACCTCTCCGGAAGAATTCCATTGCGCCTGCAGCCGGTCCCCGCGCGGCCGATGGCCCCGATGAGGCGAGGCGAGCCGAGCCGAGCCGAGCCGTCCGCCGTGAGGGAGCGGGACCGCAAGGGCACCAGGCGTTCCGCAGGCCCGCCGCCAGCATATCCGACCCGGTCGGCAAAAACATCCCGAGTGCCCGCGACCGCCGGCACTCGCCGGGGTGCTGGCAACAGCCGGTCGACCGAGGGCCCTCGATCAACCGGCGGCTAGGCGTCCTCGGCCTCCGGCGGGTGGTCGAGACGCTTGATGAGATAGCCCAGCGCGATGAAGTCGTAAACGGCGTGCGTCACCATGACGGTGAGCAGGTTGCCGTTGAAGTACCAGATCACGCCGAGGTAGAAACCCAGGAAGCCCGCGATGAGGATGTAGGTGAACGAGATCGGATGCAGCACGCCGAAGAGGATGCTCGCCAGGGCCAGCCCCCACGCCATGCCGACCCAGTCGGACAGCGTCGCCTGGAGCACCCCGCGAAAGAGCATCTCCTCGCCCACCCCGGCCGATAGCGAGATCAGGGCCAGCTCGGACCAGTTGCTGTCGCGGAACAGCGGGACGACCTCCTGCTCGCAGAACTCGCGGACGGCCCGGAGCGGCCCGACCGGCCAGCGAAGCATGCCCAGGAAGAGGATGACCAGCGGGATCGCGGCGACCATCCCCCACTCCGCGTCGGCGGACCGCCAGGCAAATCCGATCAACGGCGGATGGCCGAACAACCAGCCGAGGATGAGCGAGAAGGGCGCCAGGCCCGCCTCGAAGAAGACCGCGAAGATGATCACGACCGCATGGCTCGGAAGTTCATCCTCGGAATCCTCCGGCGGATCTTCCACCATCACGATGTCCTGTTTGTCGGCCGGTTCGACCATGGGAATCGGTCCTCTGGACGCATCGCTCAACCTGGACCGGCCGGCGCACGACCGCCTGGGCCCAAAACGATGCGATCCTCGCACGACGACGGAGGCACGCGGCAAACAGCGGGATCTGCCCGCCGCCGGCGGTGTCCACGAGCCCGTGGACTCGCCGGCCCTCCGCGGGCAGTCCTCGCCCAGCCGGGCAAATCCCTTGATTATGCCGCGAATTCCTGCTGACAGGCAACCGGGAAGAGGTTCGCCGCCGGTTTTTCGGTTTTTCCTGCCGCGCGAACGGTGCCCGGCGGATCCTCAAACCCGAAATCGGCCCGGGGCGAACCCGGCGGCGGCGACCTCGCCGCGCCGGGGAGGGGGTAGGGAAGGAACGGCTGCCGGATCGCGGCCCGGTTGAGTTCCCGTGGTCCAGCCCGATCGATCCCGTCCCGTCAGCGGCTCACGCCGGTCGCGTTGAGGCTCCCGCCCAGGCTGATTTTCAGCGGCTGGACCTCATTCCTGCGAACGACGTAGAGCAGTGCGCTCTGTGTCTGGGCGGTCTCGGGCTGGCGGAGCACGTACAGGATATTATCCGGGCGGATGGTTTCCCAGTGCCGGCTACCGACCTTCATCCCCAGCAGGATGTCCCCCTTCTGAAGAGCCGCCTCGGCCGCCGGACTGCCCGGCTGCACCGCCTGAACGTACAGTCCGCCGCGGAGCTTGGTGGACACCGCCGCGACGTACTCATTGGTCACGGGCAGCGTCCTGAGGCCCAGCAGCTTCCAGACGACCTCGTCGGTCGAGCCGTTCGGGGTGTTGAAGTGGCCTGGCAGCGGGCGGACGTCCAGCGCGACGGAACTGTCCTTGCCGCCGCGACGGAACGTCACCTTCGACGGCCGGCCCGGCCTCGCGTCGAGCAGGCCCCGCTCGACGTCAATCACGCTGTTCACGTTCAGCTCGCCGATCTTGACCAGTTCGTCGCCCGTGTGCAGGCCCGAGGCCTCCGCCGGGCTCCCCGGCTGCACTTCCGACACCATCACGCTTCGCCGGGGCCCGCGCTGCTGCTCCACCGCGACCACGCCGTGCCAGGTCAAGGCCAGCCGCCGCGTGCTCATCAGCTCACCGGCGACCCGCTCGGCAGCGCGAAGCAGATCCCCTGCGCCCCGGCCCGCACCGCCACGTTGATCCCGATCAGACGCCCCTCGATGTTGATCAGCGGCCCGCCCGAGTTCCCCGGGTTGATGCAGGCGTCCGTCTGGATCAGGTTGCGGTAGACCTGGTCGTCCGACAGCGTCACGTCACGATGCAGGGCGCTCACGATCCCGACCGAGACCGTGTTCTCGTACCCGAACGCATTGCCAATCGTGATCACCGTCTCGCCGATCATCAGGTCCGATGACGTCCCCATCTCGACCGCGGCCAGCGGGTGCGGCGGGTCGACCTTGAGGATCGCCAGGTCCATCGCCGGGTCGAACTGGAGCAGCCGGCCCGGCATCGTGGTCCCGTCGAACAACTGGACCGTGATCCCCTGCACCTTGTCGACCACGTGGTGATTCGTCAGAATGTAGCCCCGGCGGTCGATCAGCACGCCGCTGCCCATCCCGTTCACCCGCGGGCGCTGGTTTTCCTCGGGCGAGAACGGCCAGCGACTGTGCGACTCGGCCTTCTTCTCGCTCGAGATGCTCACCACACTCTCGTGCACCCGATCGACCGCCTGGACGATCGGCGTCCGCCGCGATTCGGACCCGGCCTGCGCCAGTCCGGCGAGACCAGATGCCCCCGCCAGCGCGATCGTCCAACTTAACGCGATCCTGCTCATGAAGCCGGCATTCCGACTGGTCGAACGCGTTGGCACGGCGATGTCCTCACAGCATCCCACCGAGGTTGCACCCGTTCCCGTCCGATCAGGCTTCCCGCTGCCATTTCCCGATGCCATTGCCCGACCTGTTTTGGATCGGTCTCCCCCGATGCCGGCTTGAGATGCCCTTAGCCGATATTGCCCAGCTTCCCTTGCTTTCGTAATGATCCTCAGCCTTCGACCAGGCTGCCTGTCTTGCCAACCGGGCAAATGCGAGGTTGCGTCACGGCCGGTCGACGCGTAGCGTAGAATCCTCGTGGCGGATCGCGGCGAGCCGGACGGGACAGGTTGCGATCCCGCCGAGCGACCACGCCGGAGCCCCCGCCGGTCCGAGGGGGCCTCGACGGGCCCTGTCCGGGTGGGGACTGGCTCGGAATCTTCGAGGTGCCTGTCTCCATCTTGCCAGCGTTTCCAGGGACCGAGCGAACAGTCATGGCCGAGAAGACACCACGACGCCGGATGCTCGAAGAGAGCCTGGCCGAGAGTCCGGATGACGCCTTCCTGCGGTACGGGCTGGCGATGCAGTGCCTGCGCGAGGGGGACATCGCCGAGGGCCAGCAGCGGCTGCACGCGTTGATTGCCGACGACCCCGCCGGGCAGATCGCGGCTTACCAGCAGCTCGGCCAGTCGTATCTCGACACCGGCGAGGTCGAGCCTGGCCTGTCGATCCTGCGCGAGGGGATCGCCCGGGCGAAGGCGGCCGGCGACGCCCACGCCGCGGCCGAGATGCAGTTCCTGATCGATTCGGCGGACGCATGAGTCGGGCCGCGGCCCGATTCCCGGTGAGCCCACGATTCCCTTGAACCTGATCCGGCCGGCGGACGTCCAAACCCTGCGCCCGGGCTCTCCATTGAGCCGGCCACGGTTGGCCCGGCCGCCCGCCGCCGGTCCGGCAACCCGCCGCGACCCAACCCGGATCGGCATTTCCTGACGACGAGGCTTCCGTAAATGCTTAACCTGCCGCCCGATGGAGACGTCGCCTCGGTCCCCGTCGCCGGGTCCGCGCCGGCGACCCTGGCGGGGGCGTCGCCCGCGCCCGGCGCGCCGTCGGTCTTCACCTTTCCCAACCGGATCGTCTTCGGCGCCGGCGCGGCGGCCACCCTGCCGGCCGAGCTTGCCCGGCTGGGCGTGCAGCGCCCGCTTTTTGTCACCGATGCCGGCCTGATTGCCGCAGGCCTGGTCGACCCGCTGGTCGGGCCGTTCGATTCCCGCGCGAGCGTGTTTTCCGACGTCCACGCCAATCCGACCGAGGACGACGTCCTGTCGGGCCTGGCCGTCTACCGCGAGGCCGGCTGCGACGGGATCGTCGGCCTGGGCGGCGGCAGCCCGATCGACTGCGCCAAGGCGATCCGCCTGCTCGTCACCCACCCCGGCCGGCTGGTCGACTACGACTTCACCCGCGTCGGCATCGAGCCGATCCGGCCCGACATGCCGCCCATGGTCGCCATCCCCACGACCGCCGGCACCGGCAGCGAGGCCGGCCGCGGCACGCTGATCCAGCTCCCCCAGACCGGGCGGAAGACGATCGCGCTCAGCCCCCACCTGCTGCCCAGCGCCGCGATCTGCGACCCCGAGCTCACCCTGGGACTCTCGCCCGCCCTCTCGGCCGCGACCGGAATGGACGCGCTGACCCACTGCGTCGAGAGCTTTCTCTCCACGACCTTCAACCCGATCTGCGACGGCATCGCCGTCGAGGGCCTGCGCCATCTGTTCAAGGGGCTGGAAACCGTCGTCCACGACGGCTCCAGCCTCGAGGCCCGAACGTCGATGATGATGGGGGCCCTGCTCGGCGGGATCAGTTTCCACAAGGGGCTCGGCGTGGTCCACTCGCTGTCGCACGCCCTGGGCTCGGAGGGCCGGGTGCATCACGGAACGCTCAACGCGATCCTGCTGCCGCACGCCCTCCGCTTCAACCGCGCGACGGCCTCGCCCCGTGTCGCCGAGTTGGCCCGACGCCTGGGCCTGGGTCGTAGCGGCGACGCCGAGGGGCACCTGGTCACCTTGATGGAACTGGTCCTGATCCGCCTCCCCCTGCCCCGCCGCCTGGGCGACCTGGAGGGCCTCAGCCGCGACCGGATTCCCCACTACGCCGCCCTGGCCATGCAGGACCACTGCCACCGCACCAATCCCCGCCCCTGCACGCAGGCCGACATGGAGGGTCTGCTGGAACGGGCGTGGTGAACGAATGGTCAAGGAAAGGCGAAGGACGCGCGACCTTGGACTGCCCGGGATATCGCTCGCAGGGTCGATCAGGCCAGAGAGGGAATATTCAGCCGCCGACTGATCGAATCGAGCATCTGTCGGCGCCGTGCCGCGCCGATCTTGCGGAGATCTACCCCCTGATACTCGCGGTCGATCTCAGTGTGCATCGACAGCAGCAAGGAGAGCCGCTGCGATATCAGATCGCTCAGGGCAGGACGTAACGGGGCCGTCTGAGCACGCAGATGGTCGGGTAGATCGCGGCCACTCGTCTCAATCGGCGGGTCGCCCTGATCAACCGCATCGTCCAGTAGGGGCGCGCAAGTCATTTCGCAGGTCCGATGCTCGGAAACCACGTTTCGGCGATCGACTATAGCGTGCTGCTGGATGAACATCAGACCCATCCTCGCTTCTCGAGCAGCGCCAATGCGTGCTCCTTAGCTATCTCAGTATACGTGGCGATCTTCCGGGTCCATAGCCTTTTGGAATCCCATCCCCTCATAGAACGGGATGGCCGGACGGAGCGGATCGCCGAGGACTCGCCCTTCCAGTCCGACGGAAATACTTTCCAGGATAGCGATTGCGACGAGCCCCTCGCCGACGCCTCGGTGGACGGCGTCCTCGCCGACCAACCGGTATCTGTTGCGGGGAGCCGTCGCGACGTAACGCAGATACACCGCCATGCGTCCCGGTTCGAGCAGCGAGCGGGCGTTGAGGCGATAAATGATCGCGCCCTCAGCTTCTAATCGGCCGGCACTTGCCGTCAACGCCACATAACTCCGCTGGAGCGGGTCGCGTGATGCCTCTTCGACGAACTGATCCCAGTTCCAGGCATGATCTCCCTCCTCACTGGACCTCTCGAGTGGCGCCCCGATGTTCACCCACCATCGGCGCATGATCAGCCGTCGCGCGACGGACTGAGTCAGGCGGTCGATGCGCGCGGGGACCGATTGGCCTTTCGAGCGACAAGTGATAAGGATGGTGCGCCGGGGTAGAGGCGGTGGCGGGGGCTCGAGCATGTCGTGGATCGCCAGTCCGGTGAAGGGGTAAAGGTCGCCTGGGGCATGCGCACATTGTATCACGATGAATCGGCTGCCAATCGGCTCGTCACGAGCCGACCTTATTACCCGGGCAGGAAAGATCCTCAAGTCGGTCGGGCCGTCTTGCCCGACGCTCAGGCCCCGTCGGGCAAGACGGCCAGACCTGCTTTCAGACCTGCGTAATAATGTTGGGCGCGTGCGACTTGCGGGGCGGATCGAACTCCCTCCTTCCCGTCCCCCGCCCTTTGCGTATAACGTCGGGATACTGCCACCTGGAGGGAGGATCCACGCAAATGGCCGAATCGTACGACTCGATCCTGATCGTCGGCTTCGGCGGGCCC
>JAKAUH010000403.1 GCA_021818605.1 Planctomycetota bacterium | reverse complement strand
CGCCCGACGCCCAGGTGACGTTCCGCAACGGCTCCGGCTGGGTCGGAGCTCTGGCCTTCGCGCCCGATGGCCGCCGGATCGCCTCGGCGCACGACGGCAACGTCCGGATCTGGGACCCGCGCACCGGCGAGGAGCACCGGCGGATCATTGCGCGGGGGGGACTGCTCGGAAACATCGCGCTGGCCTTCTCGCCCGACGGATCTACCCTGGCGGTCACGGTGCCGAACAAAAAGGTCATGCTCTGGGACACCATGAGATGGATTCGGCTTGGGGTCCTCGATGCAGCCGAGGTCGGCGAGGCCGTCGACGCGGCGTTCTCACCCGATGGAAGAACCCTCGTCACCTGCGGCGGTGACGGCACGTTGCGCGTCTGGGACGTTGCGCGTCGCGCGCTCGTCCGCTCGCTGCCGAAGCACGACCGGGCCGACAACGCCGTGGCGTTCTCGGCGGATGGCCGGCATGTGGCGTCGGCCGGCGAGGATGGGCTCGTCCGCGTCTGGGACATCGAGACCGGTGAATCGAGGGCGGTGTTGAAGGGGCACGTGACCGGGGTGCGCGACGTGGCGTTCGCGCCCGATGGCCGGCACCTGGCTTCCGTCGGCGGGGCCTATCACGGGCCCGTGCCGGCCGAGGTCAAGGAATGGGACTGGACGACGGGCCGCGAGGTCGCGTCGTTCGACGGCCATACGAAGCTCGTGACGGCGGTCGCCTACCTGCCCGACAGCCGCCGGCTGGCGACGGTCAGCGACGACCGGACCGTCAAGCTCTGGGACCTGCTGACGGGTGAAAACGTGCTGACGCTGCGGGGTCACACCAGCGGCGTGCTCAGCCTGGCCGTCAGCCCTGACGGCCGTCAGTTGGCCTCGGGCAGTATCGACTACTCGGCGCGGATCTGGAGCGTCGAGCAGCCGCGGGGTGAGGCCGCTTTCGCGCTGTCGCTCCGCCGCGCGGCGGTCGAGCGCGTCCAGTCGCTCTTCGCCCGCTACCTGATCAAGGAGGACGTCCTTGCCGAGTTGCGAGGCGACCCAAAGCTCAGCCCCAGACTCCGTGACGCGGCGATGGAGATCGCCCGGAACCGAGCCGAGGATGCACGGCGGCTGCATGAGGTGGCCTGGATGACAATCGTCCGCCCGGTCGACAACCAGGAGGATAACCTGCGCGCCCTCCGCTGCCTCGAGGCCGCCTGCCTGGTCGTTGCCGATGACCCCGATCGTCTGGCCGAGTATCGCGACGCGATGGCCCTGGCGCTCTACCGCGCCGGCCGTGCCGAGCGGGCCATTGAGACACTTCGCAACTCGGCAATGGTCCGACCGGGCCGAGCCCCCTCGCCCGTCGCGCTGGCCGTGACCGCCATGGCCGACCATCGCCTCGGCCGCAAGGCCGAAGCTGGCGCGGCGCTGGCGCAGCTTCACTCGAAGCTCAGCGCCGATCCCGCCGCGCGGAACCAGGACACGCTCGGCTTCCTCCGCGAGGCCGAGGAGGTTCTGAAGTCACCGTAGATCACCGGGCGAGCGGTAACATGACTGGTCCGCGACCCAGCGCAGCATCAGCCGCAGTCGCGTGGATTCGGTGACCTTGACCCGCTCGGCGATTCGGTGGCCGACGACCGAGACGATGCCCTGACGGTCGGAGACGACCGGTGTGCGGACCCTTGCATCGCGGTCGACGTCCCGGCCGCGGAAGAAGTCGGCCAGGGCCATGCTCCGGCCGCTCATGCCGAGCGGGGCGAATCGATCGCCAGGGATCGGGGCACGGACGGTCAGCGGCAAATCCAAAAGGTCGACATCGACCGTCTCATCCGCGGGTTCGGTCGACTCGATGGCGGACACGACCTTTCCACCAGCCCAGGGGATGCTGACCTCGCCGGGGATTGGCAGGAGGACCGGTTCGGCGGGAGAGGCCGGTATCGCGGATTCGGGTCTCGGAGCCGCCCGGTGCAGGACCAGGAACGGGTATTTGGAGGTGAGGGCGACGCCGGCCCCGATGTCGAAGGAGCCGAATTCGAGCGTCACGACCGCCTCGCCCAGGCGTCGCCACCGTTGGGCCGACATGCCGCCCTCGGGCCATCCGGATTCTCGCCACAGCCGGCGCAGGACCTCGGTGCGCAGGTAAAGCGGCTGCGATCGCAGAAACAGTTGCTTGAGAACAATGGACGCGTCGTTCCGGCGAACGACCGAGGATCTGGCCACATCCTCGACGACCCCCTCGATCGCCCGTTGTGACGACGCGGCCAGGCTGCCGAGGCGCACGAGCGCCTCGACGACCCGCGGGTTGTGATCGGCCGCCAGTCGGGGCAGAAGCTCGTGACGGATCCGCGCACGGGTGCGGGTGACGTCGGTATTCGAGGCGTCCTCGCGAAAGGGCTGGCCGAGCTGCTCGAGAAAGTCGCGGATCGACGCCCGCGAGACGTCGAGTAGCGGGCGCACGAGGTCGATGGAGGGCCTGGTCGCGAGGCGCCGACGCGGCGGGATCCCGGCCAGTCCCCGCGGGCCGGTGCCGCGGATGATCCGGTGCAGGATCGTCTCGGCCTGGTCGTCGCGCGTGTGCCCGACGGCCACGACGCCCGCGCCGCGGGTGCGGGCCACATCCATCAGCCAGGCGTAGCGAGCGCGCCGAGCGTCCGATTCGAAATGACCGGCGCGGGTGGGCTGCCATTGGCCCTGGTCGAACGGAAGTCCAAGCGAGGCGGCCAGACCGGCCACGAATTCGGCATCCTGCTGCGCTGACTCGCCTCGAACGCCGTGATTCAGATGGGCCACCGACAGGCGAAGATCGAGCGCCGGTGTCAGCATGTGGAGCACACGCAGCAATCCGACGCTATCACTCCCGCCCGACACGGCGACCACCCACGTTCCGGACAGCCCGCGCGACCGCCAGCGAGCCGGGCGCTGGCCAATTGTCTCGATCCAGGATCTCGCGTCCGACATCGTGTTCTCGCTATCGTAGTGACTGGAATCTTCGTTGCCTTTTCGGTCCGTCTGAAATCCGCCGATGCGTCTGACCATGAATCTGTCGCTGCTCTCCCTGCTCCACTGCTCCCGATGCCACTCCCCCCTCGACGCCGAGGGCGATCCAACCGATCGTCTGACCTGCCGGTCGTGTGGGACCTCGTTCCCGATCGAGCGCGGAGTCCCTCGCCTGGCGGGCGAAACGTACACGGCGAGCTTCGGCCGCCAGTGGAACCGCTACGACGTGGCGCGGCCCGAGGAGGATGAGGCGACGTTCCGGGTCAAGACCGGGGTTGACCCGCGCGAACTGGCCGGCCGGCTGGTGCTCGACGCCGGCTGCGGCGGCGGCCGGTATGCCCGGCTGCTGGGGCAGCATGGCGCCCGCGTGCTGGGGATTGATCTCAGCAGCGCCGTCGACAAGGCCGCCGAGCTGTGCGCCGATTATCCCGAGCTCGCGATCGTTCAGGGAGACCTGCTCGACCTGCCGGTGGCCGACGAGTCGTTCGACCTGGTTTATTCGATCGGCGTTCTCCATCATACACCCGACCCCCGGCGGGCGTTCGCGCAGATCGCTCGCCGGGTCAAGCCGGGCGGAAGGCTGGCCGTCTGGCTCTATCGCAGGAACACGCCGCCGCAGGAGTGGCTGAACTCAGGGCTCCGCGCCATCTCGACCCGGCTCCCCGCGCCGGTGCTCGAGCCCATCTGTGCCGGGCTCGGCGCGCTGGGCAGCATCCCCCTGATGAACCGGACTCTCAACAAGCTGGCGAACTTCTCCAGTCACCCCGACTGGACTCTTCGCATCTGCGACAACTTCGACTGGTACGCCCCGCACTATCAGTCGCACCACACTCCCGCCGAGCTAAGGGGCTGGTTCGAGGAGGAGGGCTTCGCCGACATCCACGAGCTGGCTCCCGCCAGGCACGGCCGCCTCTATGACTGGACCTACCGCCATGACCTGATCATCGGCAGCGGGGTGAATTTCTTTGGGGTTCGTCATTAGTCATTGGTCATTGGTCATTGGTCCGGCGGCTCGAAGCCTCTGACAGGGTTCGAGGCAATACCCCAGGTTGCTCTGACCACTGACCACTGACCACTGACCACTGACCACTGACCACTGACCACTGACCACTGACCACTGACCACTGACCACTGACCACCGACCACTGACCACTGACCACTGACCACTGACCACTGACCACTGACCACTGACCACTGACCACCGACCACTGACTAACGACCACGCGGCCACTGACTAACGACCACGCGGCCACTGCCGGAATCCGGTCATGGTGGTCCTGATTCGATAAAGGCTGCGGCCGGCGCAGATGTAGAGCATCTTGCCATTGTCGCCGGCAAACTCGACGTTAGCGGGGTCCTCGGGTGTCGGGATGATCTCGAGGAGCTGGCCCTGGGGCGAGAAGACGTAGGCGCCGGCCTTGTTGCCCGCGCCTGCGGCCGCGACGATCTTGCCGTCGGTGGTGACGGTCATGCCGTCGATCCCGCGGGCCTTGCCGAAGTCGTACAGCACCTTCGAATCGTAGAGCTTGCCCCGGTCGCCGACCCGCGCGGCGAGCAGGGCCCGCCGCTTCGGGCCATTGTCGGCGATATACACGAATCTGCCGTCAGGGCTGATCGCCAGGCCGTTGGGCTTGGAGACCTGGACGTCCATCGGGATGGTGAAGCCCTCCTGCGAGATGAGGAAGACTCCCTCAAAGTCGAGCTCACGGGGTTCGTCGCCGACGTAGCGCGGGTCGGAGACATACACGCGGCCCTCGCTGTCGACGGTCACGTCGTTAGGGCTATTGAACCGCCGGCCGTTGTAACCGGCGGACATGGTGCGAATCGTCCCATCGCGCTCGGTGATCGACACCCGCCGGCCGCCGCCGGCGTTTGCGCCCTCGGCCACGATGAGCCGGCCGTCGGGATCGAAGATCAGACCGTTGGCTCGTCCGCTGGGCTCGCGGAACACCGTGGTTTTACCGGTCTTCGGGTCGTAGCGGAGAATCCGGTTCCCGATATCCGAGAACAGGATCGACCCGTCCGCGTCCATGGCGCCGCCCTCGGTGAACTCGGCATCGCCGAAGACCTTTTCGAGCTTGGCGCCCGGGGCGATCACACTCTCGCGGGGCCTGGATTTTTCGGTGTCGGGCGGCGCCTGGAACGCGACCAGGGCCGACGCGATGATCAGGGTTGTCGACATCAGGAGTTCTCCTGGTGGGCAATTCTCGTGGTCCGCTCGATCGTCGCGAGCGGCCGAATGGTGGTCGTGGACGGGTCAGGATTATGCCGCGGCCGACGCAAAAGCAACAGCCCGGTGCCTGCGCCAATGATCAGGATCGCGAGCGGGGCAGACCAGTCTTCCCTGCCGTATGATACCCTGCCCCCCCCGATCATTTGCATCAACGTCCCCAGCATCGTCCCGCTGATGACGGCGGCCTCCGCCACGCCAAGCGCCGTCCACCAGCGCGGACCGCCGCGGGGCTCGGGATTCCCCGTGCGGAGCCATCGGACGATTGCCCTGACCCACGCCTGCAAGAACGCGTATCCCAGATACACCACAAGCAGGCCGTTCCAGAAACCGAAGGGAAGCGCATTGTGTGTGGCCCAGGGATCCCACCAGTTGAGGAACGCGTTGGAGAGAGCGAACGCCGCGACCAGGCCGATCAGCTCGCGCATCGTCAGGTTCGGCCGGGGGAACCAGCCCGAGGAGGCTCTGGGCGTGCGAACGTCGCGTGCGACCATCGGCGGCTCACCTATTACGCCGGCAGAAAAGTCGGTCAGGCTCTCAGCCTGACACGCCTTCATTGTCAGGCTGAGAGCCTGACCTACTTGAGGATCTTCCTTGCCGGGGTGATATCTCGTCGGGATCCACGACCCGGCAAGGATAACGGGATGCGCGGCACCCGGACGCCACGGGACGATCCTGGACTCGGTCTCACCCCGCCTGGCGCCTGTCCGCGGCGGCCCGTCTCGCGGTCGAACACCATGGCGGCGTCGAGATCCGAAGGGGCTTTCACGACCATCTTCGGGTCGACCCCGGCCGGCGCGGCGACCACGAAGCGATCGCGGGCACGAGTAGCGATCGGCGGCCGGATCGCTCCGGGCGAGAGCGACCGCTGAGAATGGCGCGCGTCCCGATCGCGCGGCGCCGGAACCCGAACAGGCGGCTGAGGACGACCATCCTGTCCGTCGACCGCCTGGGCCTGGAGCGCCAGGGCGCCCGAGGCCAGCACGATCGCCAGAATACCCAGCATCACAATCGGACGAATGCCCCGCCGCTCGTCCCCCGCAAACATCGACTCAACCTTGACGGTTGCCTTCATGATCGAAATCTCCCGCACGAGATCCAGCGAGACGGAAGGAATCATTCTGAGAAAGAGATCTCACCATCACGGGAAACGATCGGGGCCGCGATTTCTTAGGGCACACGCCAGACCGGCGGTCTTCCGCAAGCCTCGCGCGCTACTCACAACGGACAACGGACGACGGAAAGCAGAGAACAGAGAACAGAGCACGGACAACGGACAACAGAGCACGGACAACGGACAACGGACAATCAGACAAGCACGTCCCGGATCACATGCCCGTGGACATCGGTGAGCCGGCGCGAGGTGCCGTTGTTGTTGTACGTGAGCCGCTTGTGGTCGAGGCCGAGCACGTGGAGGATCGTCGCGTGAAAGTCGTGGACGTCCACAACCTTCTCGACGGCGCGGTGGCCGAACTCATCCGTGGCGCCGTGGCTGTACGCCCTTTTCACCCCCGCGCCGGCCAGCCAGGCGGTGAATCCCTTGGGATTGTGGTCGCGGCCCTTTGTCCCCTTCTGGAACGTGGGCATGCGGCCGAACTCGGTGGTCCAGACGACCAGGGTGTCGTCGAGCAGCCCGCGTTTCTTCAGATCGGCGAGCAAACCGGCCGCGGGTCGGTCGAGGATTGGGCCGTGCCGGTTGTAATCGGATTCGATCCGGCGATGGCCGTCCCAGTTGAGCACGCCCTCGCCCATCGCGAAGGCGCCGTTGAAAAGGGTGACGAAGCGCACCCCGCGCTCGAGCAGCCGGCGGGCGAGCAGGCAGTTCCGCCCGAACGCCGCGGTGAGCGGGTTCGGATCGTCCAGGCCGTACAGCCGCTGCGTGGCCGGGCTCTCGCGCGACAGGTCGCCGGCCTCGGGCGCGGACGACTGCATCCGGCCGGCCAGTTCGTACGCCGCGATCCGGGCGGAGAGCTCGGTGTCGCCGGGGTTGCGCTTCAGGTGCTCGTCATTGAGCAGCCGGAGGAAGTCGCGGGTCGCCGCGTCGTCGCCGGGCTGGATCGACGCCGGCCGCTCGAGGTGGCTGATCGGCCGCGAGGCGTTGAATGACGTCCCCTGATAGGCTGCGGGCAGGAATCCGTTGGTCCAGTTGGCCGGCCCCTGCTGCGGGTCGCCGCGCGGGTCGGGGATCGCGACGTAAGCCGGCAGGTCCTGGTCCTCCGTGCCGAGCGCATAGCTGACCCACGCGCCCATGCTCGGGAACCCCTCAAGGGTGAATCCGGTCGACATGAACATCTCGCCAGGCCCGTGCGTGTTCGTCTTCGAGGTCAACGAGTGGACGAAGCACATCTCATCGGCGAGCTCGGCGAGGTGCGGCAGCAGGTCCGAGACGTACTTGCCCGACTGCCCTCGCTGCTTGAACTTCCACGGGCTGCGCGCCAGGTTGCCGTTCTCGCCCTGGAAGGTGATGAGCTTCTCGCCGCCGGGCATCGGCTGGCCGTTGCGCCGGAGCAGCTCGGGCTTGTAGTCCCAGGTATCCAGGTGGCTAACGGCGCCCGTGCAGAAGATGTGCAGCACCCGCTTCGCCTTGCCGGGGAAATGCGGCGGCCTCGGCGCGACCGGGTTAATCGGCTCAGTCGTTGGTTGTGGGGCCTTTTTGGTGCGATCGCCCTCGGCCGCGAGCAGGCCCTGCTCGGCCAGGATCGCCGAGAGGGCGATCCCGCCCATCCCCGAGGCCATGTGGCCCAGGAAGCCGCGGCGGTCGAGGAGGTGTCGTCCGAGGATGATTGAGGGGCGCTGGCTCATGGCTGAACTCCATCGGCATGCGT
>JAKAUH010000588.1 GCA_021818605.1 Planctomycetota bacterium | reverse complement strand
GAAGACGATGGAGGTGATCGGAAGGGGCATCTATAGCGTCGGAGAAGCATCCCGGCTGACCGGGTTGCAGCCGCGAAGGGTGCGCGAATGGTTTCGCGGCCGGGGGCCTCGAGCCGGATCTCCAATCCGGTATTCCAGAGCGACTACCCGGCCTACGAGAAGGAGGACGCGATCAGTTTTCTCGACCTGATCGAGCTCAATATCGGCGGGAAGCTGAGAGATGCCGGCGTCCCCCTACCGTATCTCCGCAAGGTCTACAACCATCTCCGCCAGGAGTACGGCGACCACCCGTTCTGCCGGCGGGCAATCTACGTCGCCAACAGGAAGATCTTCACGACCGGCCTGAGCCAGGATGAGGGCCACAGCGTCATCGAGGCGATCACCAAACAGGCCTACTTCGACCGGAAAATCCTGCCCTTCCTGGAGAAGATCGACTACGACCGGACGACCGAGCAGGCGATCAGGTGGCACATCGCCAACAGGGTGGTCATCGATCCGAAGATCCACTTCGGCCAGCCCATTGTCGAAGGCGTCGGCATCGCCACTTCCGTCCTTCGCGATTCATCCTACGCCAACGACCGGAACGCGGCATTCGTCGCCAAGTGGTTCGGCATCGGGAAGGAGCATGTCCTCGCGGCGGTTGCCTTCGAGGAAGAGCTCGCCGCATGAACGTCTTCTTCGACGCCAACTCCACCGGGATTGGGCCAGTCTCGCCGATCCGGCCGGACATGGTGAGACCCAACCGGCCGGAAATCGGGGTTCATGCCGGGACGTTGCCCGTCGTCGAGGCATGGTGATCTCCGAAAGCCGACGCGCGGCCTGCCGGCGCAACCACCTCGTCCGTGCGCACATGCTCCGGCCGGAAGCCGATCCCGATGATTCGCGCCGGGATGCGGCGGAGGAACGGGAACCGCTTCAGTAATCGAAGTGCCAGCGGCATCCGCAACGGCCCGGCCGCCACCAGCACCCGGCCGATCACCCGGTCCTGGATCAGGACCTGGAGCCCCTGCGTCATCCGCGTGGGCCACTCGCGGCGCGACTGCACCTTCCGCAGGTCGTCGAGCGTCAGCCGATCCTCGCGCAGGGGCGCCGCCAGGAGGTTCGCCGCCGCCACCGCGTCCTGGATCGCCAGGTTGATGCCCACCCCACCCACCGGCGACATCGCGTGCGCCGCATCCCCGATGCACAGAAGGCCCGGGACCGACCACTCGCGCAGGCGGTCGATAACGACCGTCAGCAGCTTGACGTCGTCCCAGCTCTTCAGCTCCCCCACGCGGTCGCGCAGGAACGGCGCGATCGCCACGATGTCGTCGCGGAACGCCTCGATCCCCCGGGCGCGGAGGGCGTCAATGCCCCCCTTGGGAATGACGAAGCCGCATTGCCAGTACTCCTCCCGGTAGATCATCACCAGGATCCGCCCCTGGCCGAACCGCCCCAGCGGCTGCTCGGGGTCGTTCGGCGACCGCGAGATCCGCATCCACAGCACATCGATCGGCGCTCCGACGTTTTCGACGACCAGCCCGGCGCAGGCACGCGTCGTCGAATGCCGGCCGTCGGTGCCGAACGTCAGTTTCGCCCGGACCTCCAGCGGGCCGTCGGGCGTCTTCGCCGTCACGCCGACAACCTGGCCGTCCTGCTGGATCAGGTCGGTCACCTCGGCCCGCAAGATCAGCCGGAACGTCGGATAGCGCCGTGCGTGCTCGGCCATGAAGTCGAGGAAGTCCCACTGCGGCATGAACGCGATGAACGGGCAGCGCGTGCCGGCGTGCGCGAAGTCGGCCACGGGCACCTCCTCGTCGCCCACCACGCCGCCGATCTGCCGCGCCTCCTGGTGCGGGCGGCGCAGGAACTCGTCGAGCAGCCCCAGCTCGTTGAGGATCTGCAAGGTCGACGGATGGATCGTGTCCCCGCGGAAGTCGCGGAGGAAATCCGCGTGCTTCTCCAGCACGACGACCTCGACCCCCGCCCGCGCCAGCAGGAACCCGAGCACCATCCCCGCCGGTCCGCCGCCCACAATACAGCATGTCGTCTCGATCACTGCCTCGCTCCAGGGTTTTCGCTCACCGGAACTTTTCCCGACATTAGAGCGGTCGGCGAGTGGGTGGACGACGGCGGAATTATCGACGTCCGTCATCCTTTTTCGACCTTGCGCCCCGGCCCAGGGATCGCATCAAGATATGCCATCGCGTCGTCCGGATCGCCGAGCCGTCACCTGCCTGTCACCACTGGCTCGGCGTCTCGCTCGCCCTCGTGGCCTCGCCTGGATTCCGCGGGGCGTCGCGGAGGTCGAGCCAGAGCAGCACGATGCTGACGCCGAAGGCGATCGCCAGCAACCATCCCCCCGGCCGGGACCACCAGGCGACGAGGCCCCCGCCGGCGAAGGCCAGCGCCACCCCGAGGATCGTCAGCGACAACCGGCGGTGGAACCGGCCGACGTCCGTCTCGTGGAACTCCGCCAGCGAATGGTAGATGCGCCGTCCCTCGTCGTGCGGCGCGCAGAACGCCTTGAGCACACATGCGTTGCACGACGCGGCCGGGGCCTTGTAGATGGCCAGCTTGTCGCGGTCGTCGTGGGTGTCGAGCGTCAGGAGCTCGCCTTGCGGGCACTCGTAGCGGTCGAGCTCCGCGTCGTAGGCGAATCCGTCGTGGGCGTGGCGCTGGGCCCGGCGGAAGTGGGTCCTGGCGAGCGCCTCCAAAGCCCATCCGCCCGCCCAGAGGACGACCACATACGAGACGATCAGGACGAGCGTCAGGTCGATGGAGAGGCCCCAGACGTTCAACGAGGGCAACATGCGGGGAACCTCCGCGGCAATCCGAACCGAACCGAATCGACCGCCCCTACCCGGCTCAGGTCCGACCGGCGGCCGGCGCCGGTGAAACCTCGGTGAACAGGGATGCCCCCGCCGCCGCGGTTGCCGACCGGTCAGCCGCGGCGGGCCCGGATCGCGTCCGCAGCGCAACCTTCAGGGTCAGCCAGACCAGCGGGGCCGAGCCCGCCATGAAGACCAGGTCGCCCGGCATCCGCGCCCAGGAGAGCCACGGATAGTTGCGGAACCATTCCGTCCGCGCGTGCCAGTAGCCGTTCGTCACGGCGTCGCCGAGCTGCAGGATGCCCAGCGGGAACAGATGCCCGAGGATCATCAGCATCAACCCGATGTTGGTCGCCCAGAACGAGAACCGCACCAGCCCCTCGCTCCAGTCCTCGGGCCGGGCCAGGTAGCGGGTGCAGAAGACCAGCAGGGCCAGCGCCAGCATCCCGTAAACACCCATGAACGCCGCGTGGCTATGGTTCGAGGTGAGCAGGGTGCCGATCTCGTAGTAGCTGACCACCGGCAGGTTGATGAGGAACCCGAAGACTCCCGCCCCCAGGAAGTTCCAGAAGCCGACCGAGGCCAGGAACAGGACCGCCCAGCGGTGTGGGAAGGTTGCGGCCTCGCCCACCTGCTGGCGGTTGCCGAGCTGGAGGAACGACCAGGCCTCGACGGTGAGCAGCGTCAGCGGGATGACCTCGGCCGCTGAGAAGAACGCGCCCAGCGACATCTCGACCGCGGGGCCGCCGCTGAAATAGCAATGGTGCAGCGTCCCTACGACACCGCCCACCGAGTAGAGCAGAATGTCGAAGTAGATCAGCCGCGTCGCGAACCGCTCGGAGACAATGCCCATCAGGACGAAGATCAGGGCCACGAGCATCGTCGTAAAGAGCTCGAGAAAGTCCTCCACCCAGAGGTGAACCACCCAGAAGCGCCAGAAGTCGCCGATGGCGAAGGTGCTACGGGTATTCGTCAGGAGCCCCACCGCGTAAAAGGCAGGAATGGTCAGAGCGCTGTAGAGGAACAGCCAGGGGAGATTGCCACGGCTCTCCGTCCCCAGGCGCGGACGGAGCCCTCGGTAGATGATAACCAGCCAGAGCACCATGCCGACGATCAACAGGTACATCCAGAAGCGGCCCAGGTCGAGGTATTCCCACCCCTGGGCGCCAAGGAAGGCCCGCTGGCCGCGGGGCAAGAGCCCGTGGTAGCTCAGGTATTCACCGCCCAGGCTGCCGAAGACGACGACGGCCAACGCGACCAGAAGCGCGGTGGTAAGCAGGCGCTGCCCCTTCGGCTCGCGGCCGGAGATGAGCGGCGCGAGGAAGATCCCGGCCGCGAGATAGGCCGTGGCCACGAAGAAGATGGCCAACTGGACATGCCAGGTGCGGGTGAGGTTGTACGGGAGCCAGCGGGGCAGGTCGATCCCGAAGAACCCGCTCGCCTCGACCATGTAGTGCACGGTGGCCCCTCCGATGAGGTTCTGGAGCAAGAACAGGGCCGCCACGACCAGGAAGTACCAGGACAGGACGCGCTGGGCGGGGGTGAGCGCCACGTCGGCCGGCGGGATGAATCGGATTCGTTGCTCCTCCGACTCGTGCCAGCCGACGGCGTGCGAGTATCGGCCATAGAGGCCGAGCACGATGCCGATGCCGCCCAGGAGGGCCACCAGCGACAGGGCGCTCCACATGACCGCGTCGCCGGTCAGCGAGTTGCCGACGAGCTCCTCGGGCGGCCAGTTGTTCGTGTACGAATACGCCAGCCCGGGGCGGCGGGCGACGGCCGTCCAGGCCGTCCAGGCGATGAAGGCGGTGATCTTGCGGGTGTCTTCCGGGTCCCTGATCATCGACGCCTTCAGGCCCACGCCGCTGACCTTTCGGCCGTAGACGAGCTCGCCGAAGTGCTCGTGGATCTCGCCGAACGCCGAGACCTGCCCGGCGGTCCAGACGAGCGTCCCGGTCTTTGGGTCGTAGCGATTCTCCTGCAGCTCCTTGCGGACGCGCTGCCGGCCCGCCTCGTCACCGCCGTACCGGCCGGCCATGTGGAGGGCCTCGCGGTGGAGATAGTCCGCCGTGAAGTCCGGTCCGAGGTAGGCCCCATGGCCGTAGACAGTGCCGAACTGCATCAGGCCGTAGGTCAGGAATAACTCCTGGCCCTCAAGGATCTGCTCTCTCGTGAACAGGACCTTCCCCGCCTCGTCCACGACCTGATCGGGCATGGGCGCCGAGTCCTGATAGATCCGGACGGCGGAGAAGGTGAGGACGGCGAAGCCGAACACGAAGGTGAGGACGGCCCCCTGGAGCCACAGGGAAGAAACCGTCATCGGACGTCGAGGCGGGCGACTCGTGCTCACGAGGATGGACCCCTGCTGGCCGGGCGCCGCCGACAGCTTCACGGCCGATTTCCGAAATTGCCGAGCTACGCCGCGCCCTGATCGTGAAATGGTGGAATCAGTGACCAGGATAGGGTCAGCACGGCCGTTGTCAAGGACCTCGATGTCCGATTATTCGTGCTGGCGGCCGACGCAGCTCGACCGCTCGACGCGGCAAGTCGACGAGGTGCGGATGACCCGACGGGCGGCGAGCGGCTATCCTGGTCGGGGGCCGATCGGCCGCTCACTGCATCCACCACCCTGGGAAAACTCTGATGGAATGGTTGAAGGCCTTGGTCCTGGGCGCGGTCCAGGGCGTGACGGAGTTCCTGCCGGTCTCGAGCGACGGACACCTGCTCATCACGCAGAACCTGTTCGACTGGATCAACGGCACGAAATCGAGCGGCGAGAAGAATCTGTTCTTCGACGTGATCCTGCACCTGGGCACGACGGTGGCCATCCTCGTCTGGTATCGCCGCGAGATCATCACCGGGCTGCGCGGGCTGGCGGGCGACGACACGGTGCCCGAGGGGTTCCGGCGGCCGTCGATCATCCGGGTGGGCATCCTGGCCGCGATCGCCACCTCGCCGCTGATCCCCCTGGCGCTGTTCCTCAAGAAGTGGATCGACCGGGCCTTCGAGGGGATCACCGTGGCCGGCATCGGCTTCCTGGTGACGGCGGCCGTGCTGGGACTGACCGCCTGGCTTAGCCGTCGCGACGGCACCAAGGGGCCGGCGACCATGACGTGGCTCGATGCCCTTTTGATCGGCCTGGCGCAGATGCTGGCGCCCTTGCCGGGCGTCAGCCGTAGCGGCATGACGATCGCCGCCGCGCTGGCGCTGGGGCTCTCTCGCTCGTGGGCTGTTGGCTTCAGCTTGCTGATCGCCGTGCCGGCCATCCTGGGCGCCGTGGCCAAGGAAATGCTGGATATCCCCCTCTCGACCCTGGACTCCGACGAGATCACCCGCACGCTGGCCGCCACCGTGGTGGCCGGACTCGTCGGCTACGCCGCGATTACCTGGCTGGTCCGGATTGTTCGCTCGGGACGCATCTGGTATTTCTCTGTATACTTGATCCTGATGGGGACGCTGGTACTGGCGATTGCGTTCCGGGGGGGATTCGACCATGCCGATGTCGGCCGAACGAGTGCTGTGGACGGGCCCGTACGGGTCGGGGGTCCGTGACCACGCGGTGGCGTCCGCGTCGCTGGACCCCTCGGCGCTGTGGGTCGTCCCCTCGCCGCTGGCACGCGACCAGATCCGGGCCGAGCTGGCGGCGAGGTGCCGGGCGAGCGAGAGCGGAAGCGGGAGCAGGACAGTCCCGTCGGCGGGCCGCATCCCGCGGGTCTGGTGCTGGGCCGACCTGTGGGCCCGGGTGCGCGCCGGGTCAAGCGAGGGCCCGGCCGTGCTATCGGATGGCGCGGCCGGCGCGGTGTTTGGCGAGGCGATCCGACGAGCGCGGCGGGCCGGCGAGACGTCGGCCGTCGAGGCCGTACTCGACTGGCCCGGTTATCGTCGACGGCTGAGGCGGCGATTTGCCGCGTGGACAGCCGAGGAGCGCCCGTTGCGCGACGCGACCCCGGCTCTGGCCGACCCGGTCGCCGCCGCCGAGTGGGCCGCGTTCCGCCGTTATCGGGCGCTGCTGGCCGAGCTCGGCGCCGAGGACGAGGCCGGCCTGGCCGTCTGGGCCTCTCGCCGGCTGGGCCGGCGATCGTCCGGGGAAGCGTCGGCCATCGCGCAGGCGACGATCCTCGACTTCGAGTCGCCCACCCGCGCCATGTGGCGAGTACTCGATCACGCGATCCGGCGCGCCCGGTCGGTCCGCGTCACCCTGGGGTTCGAGACGAGCGATGGCGAGCTTGCCGGTTCGCCCTACGAGGCGAATGCCGACATCCGCGACCGCCTGGTGCGCACCCTCGGCTTCGTCGAGTTGCCCCTCGAACCCGACCTCTGGCGTCCCGCCGGACTGCGGGACGTCGAGCGCGCCATGTTCCGCCCGGGTGCTGCGGGCGGCTCACGGGTCTCCGTCCATCAGGGCCTGGCGATCCGGGGCGCTCCGCTGGGCGACGGCGTGGCGCGGGTGCTGGCCCGCGAGATAGGCGACCGGCTCGATGCCGGAATCCCGCCCGATGACATCCTGGTCGTCTTCCGCCAGTGGGGTGAGCAGGCCGACATCGCGCTTGAGGCCCTGCGCGACTGGGGAATCCCGGCCGTCGCCGAGCCGCGTCGGCCGCTGGGCTCGGACCCAGGCGTTGCCGCGCTCCTGCTGGTGATCGGCCTGCCGGGCGACGAGTGGTCCACGGACCGCGTGATCCGCCTGCTGCGCAACGGCCGGATCCAGCCTGGCGGGCCCGGCATGGACCCGCTCTCGATGGCCGCCGCCGCGTCGGTGGTGCGGATGTCACCCGTCTTCCGCGGCCGCGAGACGCTGCTCAACTGGCTCGACCGCGCCGTGACGAACGCGCGGGACGATACCGTCAAGGCCGAGCGCGCCCGGCTGGCGCGCACGGTCGTGGAGCGGGTCCTCGGGTTGATCGAGCCGATCGACCGGCCTCGGAAGTTAGGCGACCAGGTCGACCGGCTGTTCGGCCTGGCCCGCGCGCTTGGGATCGTCGAGGCCGCGGCGGGGCAAGGCGCGCCCCGTTCGACTCTTGCGACATCCTCGGCCGGGCTCGACCGCCTGCGTGATGCGCTCGACAGCGGACGGGTGCCCGTCGTCGGCGGGGCGCAGGGTGTGTCGACCGACCGCGACGTCACGTTCCTCGGGCGGGGCGGGACCGACACGACCGCCGTCGCGCTGGCCAAGGCGCTCGACGCGGACGCTTGCGAGATATACACCGACGTGTCGGGC
>JAKAUH010001082.1 GCA_021818605.1 Planctomycetota bacterium | reverse complement strand
ACGGCGGCGCTTGACCGTTGCTTTCGCGGCCCCGATCTCCAGTGGGAACGGCGTCCCGAGACCCCAGCGGAAGGGACCAGGCCGCATTGGCATCCCCGGATCTTTGGGGTCCGGGTTCCCTTCGAATAGTCGGTCAGTGGGGCCGAATCTACCCCAGCGGCCCACGGCTGTGGATTGATCGGCAACGAGCTCCATTTCTCCAAAGATATTCACGAGCGGGTTCGGAAGCTTCCCGCCATTGTGATCGCACGCCCTTTCGAACATCCACTCGGGAGACGCGTAATGGAAATACTCGGCGGAGCCATCGCACGACCATTGACCGTCAATCTCCCCTTTGCTGATGCCCCAGCGAGCGAGCAACCACCGATCGCGACCGGCAGACTCGTCATACTCCGGCTGCTTCGAGTGCGACAACCGGCTGAGAACCTCGGGACCGGGCGGTCCAAATGTGTACTGATACTGCACATCCACCTTGATGGACGCGTAGTTCGCCCGAAACGCATCAAGCGGGCCGGGCCCCGAACTGGGGGGTGATTGCAACAGGGTGAGAATCGCGATGATCGCCAGCATCTCGCCTTCTCCATTGTGAACGAGGCACGCGTTGCTCTCAGGGTCTGTTCATTGCGGATGCGCATCCGTGGCGAGCGGCCGGCATGAGCCCGCTGTCTTCTCGCCCTCGGATGAGCCCCCGGACAGCGGGCTCACGCCGGTCGCTCGCCTTCCGGAACCGACTCTCCGATGCCCGGAATGGAATTCATACTCGAACTGGCTTCCCGAACTCGCCTGTGAGCGGACATCACCAGGAATGTCCCCATGACGAGTACCATGGAAAGGAGGCCGCACAATCGGCGCTCACCCAGGCGCGATACTCCGCGCACCTGGCACCGCTGATCAACCACTACATTGGTTGTTGCCCGTCCCGCTACAGCCGTAGTACACGCCTTTGCCGAGCTGCTTGTTGTAGGAGGGATAGGTGGCACAACGGCCGTTGTTATAGAAAGTGATTTCCATACAGGCCTGCGGCTGGAGGGTGCAAGTGTAGCTTGAACAGCCCCCGCTGGTCATCTGGTTGCAGAGCGCGAAATTGGAGGCACCCTGCGGCTCGCTCAAAGACTCGCCTTTAGTACCGGCCGGCGCACAACTCGCGTCGTAGATGGTAGTCGTGCACACCGTGCCCCACAGGGGGGCACAAGGGTTGGGTATCGATTGCACGCAGTAGCAACTGCCACCGCCGGAGCAGGTGACGTTCACTCACCCGTAACCCGGCGAGATCAAGGGAGGAAAGGCCAGCATTGAGAATGCCAGGAATGCGATGATCAACGCCGAGGCCACAGATCGGAGGTTTTGGGTGGTCATGGTCATTGCTCCTGCTCCTGCAGCAACGAATCGCGTCGCACCGAGACGAGGACACCGGCGGCCCACGTGCCAACCGGACCGAGTTTCAATCGCTGAAGCCGGCGGACGCCAGGTCTCCAGCGTTGTAAGTTCCCAGGGCGATCCAGACAGCCGGGTCCACCGAGTCCTTTGCGAAGGTGGCGTGCCCGTCCCCAAGCAAAAGATTGACTCCCGCCGGATGAAAGGACCGCGGGGGATGCAGGCCGAAGTTGATATCGCGCAGAGTTCCCCAACCGCACGAGGGCCGGCGATCGTTTGGCGTACCGTTATGGTTGTAGTGGCAAAACAGGAGGCCGGAATAAAACCAGTAGCGCCCCGAGACGGTCAACCAGGCGTCGGGCTCCGCGGCCAGGCAAAACGGGATGAACTGGGCGTCCGAACTCATGATCACGCTCGATCCGTCCGGCGGGTACTTGACATCTCTCGGGCGGTGAGGCCCGGCGGGAGAGAAACTGCCCACGAGCCGCTCGCTGACGAATGCGGTATTCGCCAACCCATCGGTCACCGCGGCGTCCCGCGGGATCACGCCGATGCTGAAGGGGCCATCGAACGGGATGCCGGGCGGCATCGCGCGCCGGCCTCGGTTGAACCGGTAGGAGTTACGGCCATGGGCACCGTGATCGCTCGGACAAAGAAACAGGCTGATCTTCGTATTTCGCGCCGTGTGGTTTTCCAGGGAGGGGAATTCGGGAGATTCTGAGTTGGCGAACGCCATATTCATCGACGAGAAAAGCGGCTGCATCTCGAGATTCGGCAGCAGGTAGCTCAACTCCGACATGCAGTTAGAGGTCCAGTTCGGTCCGGTCAAGAGCTGCGAAGATGGAAACATCCGATGCAGTGCGTGGTACGCATTCATCGCCAGCCCGATCTGTCTCAGGTTAGAGATGCACTGCGCCCGCCGCGCCGCCTCGCGTGCCATTTGGACGGCAGGCAGAAGCAGGCCGATGATCAGGGAAAGGATGCCGATGACGACCAGCAACTCGATCAGGGTGAAGGCGCGCGAGCCGCACGTTTTCGGCCGTGGAGGGCAACCGAATGCATGATACGTGAGAGGATTCACGAGTTCCCCCCGCCGGCTTAGAGTCACCGATAGCCGGATCACTGAAGCGAAACCGATGCTTCCACTACGGCGATCGGTCGGTGCAATTCTACCTGGGAGACCATGCCGGCTCGGCAGGATTTCGGGGATCGGCGCGTACGATTCTTCCTGCCGTTCGCCCAAGCCCTCCTCGCTCAGACCTGTCTCCGTAGAGGGTGAAAGCCTGTCTGGTCTCTTGGTGACGCTGCAGATTCTTGACCTCTTATTAGGGAGTACGGTTGATCTCCACTTATTCCCCCCCCCTTCGAAATTCTTTTTGCGTTCGCCCCCTTTTTTTTGAACCTGCGTACATGATCGCTGATTTCTGAAGCCAGGCTATCGGAGTCCAAGTGCTTGGATAGGAGGTTTTTCAGCTTGGCTTTCATACGCTCAAGTCGCTTGCGGATTTTTTCTGGCGGCTCCTCCAGCCGTCGGGCGATGGCGGCGACCGTCTGAGCACCCATGAGGTAGAGACGCAGCACTTCCAGGTTTTTCGGTGCGATCCGCATGCCGAGCTCATCCAACGCACCATGCACGAGCGCGGTCAGGGCCTGAATCTCCTTTTCCTCGAGGCTGGGTGATCGGGATGACTGGTCATCGACGCAAGCAAGCGCGTCACCTTCGACGAATTGCCCCAGGCGTCCGATCTTAGACCTACGAATACAATCAACCAAGATATTATGAATAACCTTCCGAATCCAGGACGAGAACGAGCCTCGTCGCGGGTCGTAGGTCCGAATTAGGCGAGACTGACGCTCAAGCAACACCAACCACACCTCCTGGAAGAGGTCCTGATCTGTGGCACGGTGCAGACGGCTGAGTTCGGCTCGGATCAAGGCTGAGATCCGAACCTCCTGTTCGTCGAGTCTGGGTGAACTCATGGGGGCCCCCTGGGTAGCCGTCCCCGTTTTTGTTAGCGCCTCTGAGGACGATGGCCCAGGACGTCCTGCCATGCATCTACGGATTTCTACCACCGTCAACCACATCATGCAAGACCTCGCCGCCCAGCTAGGTCAAAACGCCATGATCGTTGCCTGTCTGACGGCCGGGCACACGTGGTGCCCGTTATGGCTCTTGAACCCGGCAGTCATCGTCAACTAGTTTATTGTTCGCATCATATATACAAACATAACTTGACAAACTTTTCCCGCCTGGCCGGTCGCGAGCTCACCGGCCCTGCATTCTGTCTGGCCCGCTCCCTCCTACCTCATGGCATGGGCAGCTCGGGGCCGGCGGGATCGGCCAGCCTTTTCTTGATTCGCCGCCTCTCTCGAAAAAGCTCTCTGGTTGCAAGCAGCTCGTTCTTTTTGGAGAGGAACACTCATTCGAGGGCCCCTTTGCCATGGACAAATGAGCATGTGTTCTCTCAACCATTGTTCCAGAAACTCGCGGGGTTCTCGGGCTTTTTCTGAAGAACCTTGCCGGTGGACTCGAGATCACTCTTCGTTCAGGACTGGTCTGAGCGCCGTCCTCTGTTCTCAGGATTACCGTCCGCCCCTATAATTCAACCATCGCCCGAGAGCGGTTGGCGCCGTCGGCATGACACCGTCGCGGGGACGCGACGAGATTCGATGCGATGGATGAAGCCCAGGGGACAGGACGGATCGATTGATGAGCCAGGCCCGCAGCATGATCCAGGTCCGGGGGCTCGACTGTCCCAAGGAGGTCGAGCAACTGCGCGCGGCGGTCGCCGACCAGGAGGGGATTGTTTCCCTCGGCTTCGACCTGATCCACGGCACGATGACCGTCGACCATCTCGCGGGCGTGGTCGACCCCGCCAGGCTGGTCCGATTGATCACCGAGCGCACCGGACTGGCCGCGACCGTGCTCGGCCCGCCGGGTGAGGCCGGCGGGGCAGGGGACGCGACGAACGAACCGGCCGCGGCCGAATCGTGGTGGTCGCGGTACGGCGCCTGGGCCCTGACCATTGGCTCGGGGATCGCGACGGGTGCGGGGTTGGCGGTGTCGTGGTTCGGGCCGTCGCTCGGCTGGAGCACGATCGCGACGGGCCGGCTTGCTGTTGCTTGTTATCTGACCGCGGTGGTGATCGGTGGGATCGGGCTGTTCCCCCGCGCGGCGCGAAACCTGGTACGGCTGCACTTCGATATCGACGTCCTGATGGGCCTGGCGGTGATCGGCGCGGCGGCGCTGGGGCAGTGGGACGAGGCGGCGACCGTGGTCTTCCTGTACGGGCTCTCGGAGGCGCTCGAGGCCCTCAGCCTGGCCCGCGCGCGTCGCTCCATCCGGGCGCTGCTGGATCTCTCGCCGCCGTCGGCCGAGCGGATCAAGCCGGACGGCTCGGCCGAGGTCGTGCCGGCGGGCGAGGTGCGGGCGGGCGACCGGATCCTGGTGCGCGCCGGCGACACGATCCCGGTCGACGGCGAGGTCGCGTCGGGCCGGTCGAGCGTCGATCAGAAGACAATCACGGGCGAGTCGGTCCCGGTGGTGCGCGGGCCGGGGGATCCGGTCTTTGCCGGAACCATCAACGGCGAGGGGACGCTGGAGCTGCGCGCCTCGGGCCCGGCGAGCGACGCCCTGATTTCCCGGGTCGTGGCGCAGGTGCGGGCCAGCCAGTCGGGCCGGGCGCCGATCGAGCGGCGGATCTCGCGGTTCGCGTCGATCTACACGCCGATGGTGATCGGGCTGTCGCTTCTGGTGATGCTCGGCCCGCCGCTGGCGTCGGCGATCGGCGGGCACGGCTGGAGCGGCGAGCTGTTCCGCGCCTGGTTCTCGCGAGGGCTGGTGGTGCTGGTGATCGCCTGCCCGTGCGCCCTGGTGATCGCGACGCCGGTCGCGGTGGTGAGCGGGCTGGCGGCGGCGGCGCGGGCGGGGATCCTGATCCGCGGCGGCGAATTCCTCGAAGAGATTGGGCGGCTGCGGGCGCTGGCGTTCGACAAGACGGGGACGCTCACCCAGGGACGGCCGGACGTGGTCGAGGTCGTCTGTGCGCCGGGGCACGAGGACGAGGACCGCGTGGTCCGGATCGCGGCGGCGATTGGGGATCGCGGCGGCCATGTGCTGGGCAAGGCGATCGCCCGCTATGCCCGCGGGCGCAGCCTCGATGTGCCGATCGCCGACGATTATCGCGCCGTGCCGGGACTGGGCGCCCGGGGCCGCGTGGACGCGGTGGATTACCACATGGGCAGCCACCGCTACATCGACGAGGCCGGGCTATGTCACCCCGAGTTCCACAACCAGCTCGGCCGGGCCGAGGGGACCGGCTCGGTCGGCACGGCCGTCGCCCTGACCGGCGACGCCGGGCCGATGGGATGGATTCGCCTGGCGGATCGCCCGCGGCCCGAGGCGGCGCGGGTGCTCGCCGAGCTGCACGAGCTGGGCCTGCGCACGGCGATGCTGACCGGCGACAACGCCGGCACGGCCGAGGCCGTCGCGCGCGAGCTGGGCGTCGGCGAGCAGCGCGCGGGGCTCTTGCCGGCCGACAAGGTCTCGGCGATCGCCGAGATCGGCGCGCGGCTCGGGCCGACCGGCATGGTCGGCGACGGGGTCAACGACGCCCCGGCGCTCGCCGCGGCGCGAGTGAGCATCGCACTCGGGGGAATCTCCAGCGGCGCGGCGCTCGAATCGGCGGATATCGTCCTGCTGGCCGACGACCTCCGCCGGCTCCCCTGGCTGATCCGCCACAGCCGGGCCACGCTGGCCATGATCCGGCAGAACATCGCGCTGGCGCTGGTCACCAAGGCGATCGTGCTGGTCCTGGCCGTGTTCGGCCTGGCGACGTTGTGGATGGCCATCGCGGCCGACGTCGGCACGACGCTGGTGGTCATCGCCAACGCCCTTCGCCTGTTGCACCCCGCAGCGTCCCGCGGCTGAGCCGACCAGCCAGCCTACACGTTATCGTGGTCCGGCCCCGGCGCGTTCTCCTCCGAGCGGACCATCCGGATGACACGGCGAATCGTCTGGTCGAGCGTCGCGATGTCCACCGGCTTGACGAGGTGCTCGAGGAATCCGGCCTCGCGACCGCGGAGGACGTCTCCCTCCATGCCGAAGCCGCTCAGTGCGATCCCCGAGAGCCCGTGGTGCTGGCGGAGTTGCTGCATCAGCTCGTGGCCGTCGCCGTCGGGAAGGCCCAGATCGCTGATGACCAGGTCGAAGGACTCGGCCTCGGCGCGGCGCAGCGCGGCGGCGACCGAGTCGGCCCACACGACCTTGTAGCCGAAGCGCTCGAGCAGACGACCGGTGGCGCGCGCCGTGTCGACGTGATCCTCGACCAGCAGTATGGGGATGCGGTCCGCCGAGGAGTCAGCCGGCATCGCGTCGGACCGCTTCAGGGGCGTGCCCGGGCTGGTGCTGAGGGGCAAGGTCACGACGAACGCCGAGCCCAGGTCGGGCCCGTCGCTGGTGGCGCGGATGGTGCCGCCGTGGCGGTCGACGACCGCCTTGGCGATCGACAGCCCCAACCCCAGACCGCCGAACTGCCGCGTGACGGCCGGCTCGCCCTGCTCGAAGGCGTCGAAGATGTGCGGCAAGGCCTCGGGATGGATCCCCTTGCCAGTGTCGGCGATCTCAACCTCGACGCGCCCCTCGCTGGCCGGGCGAGTGGTCACCCGCACCGTGCCGCCCGCCGGCGTGAACTTGGCGGCGTTCTTGACGAGGTTCCAGATCACCTGCTGGAGCCGCGCGGGGTCGGCGTCCACCAGGTCGGGGTTGGCGGCCAGGGTGGTCTCGATCGTCAATCCCTTCTCGTGGACCTCGCCGCCGACGATGTCCATGACGTTCTCGACGAGGTCGTTCAGGTGCATCGGCCGGCGGACGAGCCGGAGCTTGCCCGTGATCACGCGGCTGAGGTCCAGCAGGTCGTCGATCAGCCGGGTCTCCAGCCCAATGTGGCGACGGATCATCGCCAGGTAGTCCTTGACCTCGGGAGACAGGCCGGGAGTCATCTCGAGCAGCGCCACGGCCGAGACGACGGGGGCCAGCGGAGTGCGCAGCTCGTGGGAAAGCGTGGCGAGGAACCGGTCCTTGGCGCGGCTGGCGGTCTCGGCGGCCTCCTTGGCCTCCTTCAACTGCTCCTCGGCCTGCCGGCTGGCGGTGATATCGCGCAGCGCCCCGACGAGGCGCACAGCGCGGCGGTCGTCTCCCTGGCCCTCGAAGACCACGCGGCCCACCGAGTGGATATAACGGACCTCGCCGTCGGGGCGGATGCAGCGGTACTCGATGTCGTAGGGAACGGCGACGCGAGGATCCAGGGCGCGGTCAATCTGGTCGAGCACGCGGCCACGGTCACCGGGATGAATCATCGCCACGACCCTCTCGACGGTGATCGGCTCATCGAGGGCAAGGCCGAAGATCGCCCTCGTGCGGCCGGCCCACCGCAAGGTGCCGGTGGTCAGGTCGCGGTCGAAAAGGCCGAGCTCGGTGGCCTCGATGGCCAGGCGCAGCCGTTCCTCGCTGTCGGCCAGGGCGCGCTCGACCCGGCGCCACTCGGTGAGCTCCATGAACGCGCCGACGGCGCCTCGGGCCCGTCCGTCCTCGTCGAACAGCGGAGCGGCATGGCCGTGGATGAGCTTGGTCCGGCCATCGGCGAACCGGGCTTC
>JAKAUH010000139.1 GCA_021818605.1 Planctomycetota bacterium | reverse complement strand
GAGAAATCCACAGCACCACCTTTTTACGAATATGGGGGTTGCATCGATTCTGCGGGAAGCCAGTCGCGGCCGGCAGGTCCGGGACCTTGACCGCCGCTGGCCGGTGGATCTCTCGGGGCCGGGCAGCGCGTGGCGAGCCGACTCGGTACGAGGTGACTCACGGCGGCAGATCCGATCGATTCTCGCATCACGCTGGCGATGCCGGAGGTCACGGTCTCAGTCTCCAGGCGAGCCTCGGTAGTTGATTCTTTTCATCGCCTCTTCCCCGACGATACAGGCGGGCTTACTGTTCAATGGATTGATTCAGATTGCCAGCGAATTTCAGAGGGTCCTGCCGGGCCTCGGGTTCGCTGGCCCCCTGGCGGATGCGTGCCCCAGCTCGATGAGATGAGTCCTGGGACCGATGCCGTTGCAGCATCGCGGCAGGTCGTTCCTGCCGTCGCAACCAGCCAGCGGCTTCTTTATCGAAGGGAATTGAACCGAATGCAGCGGGAAATGAGCGCGAGCCGGCTTTGGACCGCTCGAGGACTCGGAATGACAACGGCCGTTCTCTGGATGTCGTACCTCGCAGCCCCCGCCGCCCGAGCCGGCGGGCTCCAGTGGAATCAGTTCGACGTGGTGACTTCCGGCAACTTCTCGTCGTCCTCGGATGTTGAGGGCTGGACGATGGTCGGAGGGAACGTGACGGGGTCGTGGAACGGATCGCTCCACCAGAAAACTCCCGCGACGACGCCGACCGTCTATGTCGGGGGGACGCTCAGCGGCAACCTGAACCTCCAGTATGGCAGCGTCCGGATCGCGAGTGCCGGCGACCACTCGGGAGCGACGGTCAACTTCAACGGCGGATCGGGCGCCGGGTACATCTACGACACGTCCACCGACAAGGTCGCAACCGACATCCAGACGGTCACCAGCCAGCTCTCCTCCGCTCACTCCGGTTTCGATGGCCTGACGGCCAACAACACCGCCTCGATTACGGGGAGCACGCTTACCTTCAGCGCCACGTCGTACAATGCCCAGGGGCTCGCGGTTTTCGACGTCACCACGACGGAGCTCAGCGGCCTCTCAGCGATCCAGCTCGGGACCGTGGGCTCTCAGGTCAAGGGCATCATCATCAACGTCTCCTCGAACGGTGGCACCCGGACCACCCTCTCCGAGTCTGCCAACTTCAACGGGTGGAACACCACGACCGATGCGATGACTTTGTGGAACTTCGGGTCGGACGTCACCTCGATCACCGCAAACACGGCCTGGCAGGGCTCGATGATCGCGCTGGGGGCCCAGCTCAGCAACCAGAACGACATGAACGGCGGAGTCTACGTGCAGTCATTGGACGCCTCGAGCGAGGTGCATCTCCCGCTCTACTCGGGACCCACGGTGGCCTCGGTCCCCGAGCCGTCGACGCTGGCCCTCGCCGGGATC
This sequence comes from Planctomycetota bacterium, assembly GCA_021818605.1. Taxonomy (GTDB): domain Bacteria; phylum Planctomycetota; class Planctomycetia; order Isosphaerales; family Isosphaeraceae; genus JAKAUH01. Next base: position 6,610 of record JAKAUH010000139.1, on the reverse strand, counting down.
GGGATCGCCGGCGCGCTGGTGATGGCCTCTCGACGGCGACGTTCGCCCTGATCCGCGGCCTGGCCCATCGGCCTGGGAGGGGCCGCGGCATGGAAAGTCCCCTGCCGATCGACGATACTCTGCTCATCAGTCGCGAGCGCCGACCGGGTCCCGACATGGTGTGGACCCGGCCGGCGTCTCGGTCGTTTGAGGGAGGTCCCGATGCCGATTCCTGAGGGCGATCCGACCCGGCCACAGCGTCGCGATGCCGACGCATGGCGGTCGGGTCTTCAGCCCGAGATGCCCCGCCGGTCCCTGCTGCGGCTGGGCGTCGCGGGCGTGGCCGGTTATGCTCTTCAGCCATCAGCACTCGCCCAGGTCAGCGGCTCGGGCGACGTCGTGCCGGACGACCGCTCACTGATCGTCCGCAGCCAGCGACCGCTTAACCTCGAATCCTCGGTCGCGAGCCTGGTCGATCGCCTGACTCCGATCGACCAGTTCTTCGTCCGGAGCCACTTCGGGGCGCCGGCGGTGGACCTCGCGCCCTGGGAGGTCGAGATCGTCGGCCTGGTGGACCGGCCGCTACGGCTTTCGCTCCACGAACTGGGCCGAATGGAGCAATCGGCGCGGACCGCCGTGCTCCAGTGTGCGGGCAACGGCCGCGGACTATACCGTCCGCGAGTGCCGGGTGTTCCCTGGGAGCGAGGGGCCGTCGGCCAGGCGGAATGGGCCGGAGTCCGTCTGGCCGAGTTGCTCGAACGCGCCAGGCCCCACAAGGACGCGGCGCACGTACACTTCCTCGGGTCCGACTCGCCTCCCACGCCCAGGATCGCCGCCTTTGTCCGCAGCATCCCGCTGGATCGCGCCCACGACCCTGGCACGATCCTCGCCCTTCGAATGAACGGCGAGCCCTTACCCACGCTCCACGGCGGTCCCGCCCGGCTGGTCGTGCCGGGCTGGGCCGGGAACAACTGGTTCAAATGGGTCCGCCAGATCGTGGTCGCCCGCGATGAGGCGCCGGGCTTCTACATGCAGACCGCCTACCGTATGCCCCGGACGCCGGTTGCTCCAGGGGCCGGACAGCCGGCCGTCCCGATGGATCCCGTAACCTGGATGAACGTGAAGTCGCTGATCGCCTTGCCTGGACGGGGCGATGTCGTGGCCGGCCGCCGTGCTCAGATTCGCGGCGTGGCCTGGACAGGGCAGGGGCATGTCACTCGGGTCGAGGTCCGTGTCGGCCCGGACGAGCCCTGGCGGGAAGCAACACTGCTGGATGAACCCGATCCCGGCGCCTGGCGATGCTGGCGGCTGGAATGGGAACCCGCCCGACAAGGCCGATTCGCGATCACCGCCCGGGCAACCGACTCGACCGGCGCGGTCCAGCCGACGACGCCCGCGTGGAACAAGAGCGGATACCTGTGGAACGGTTACGACGAGGTCGAGATCGAGGTCCGAGGTCAGGAGGCCAGGCAATGATGAGAATCCCTGGCCGGACCGGCATCGCAGTGGGACTCCTGGTCCTTCTCGCCAACGCGGTGAGCCTGGCGTCGATTGGACGCCATACTTCGGCCTTCCAGGACCCGGCGGATGACGAGGAAGCCGCCTACCGCGAGGCGGTCGTCCACAAGAGCATGCAGGACAACTGCCTGATCTGCCACACCGAGGACATGATCGCCGGCCAGCGCCTCACCGCCACGCAGTGGAAGGCCGAGGTCGACAAGATGATCAAATGGGGCTCGCCGTTGCCGAAGGAGGCCGTTGACCCGCTAATCGAGTACCTCGCCCGCAAGTTCTCCGATCGCGAGCCGTCGCACGCGCCGGCCCGGACTGCGCTCAGGGACGTCGACTCGCTCGAGACGGGGGCTCATGCTGGAGAAACACGGCCCCCGGCAGGCGATTCCGCGCGTGGCGAGAAACTCTACGTGAGGGACTGTGCGACCTGCCACGGGCCGGCCGCGCTCGGCGGGGATCTCGGCCCGAGCCTGGTCGACAAGGCCATCCTGTCGCATCCCCGCGAATACGACCGGATCCTCGATCAGGGGCTGCGCCGGATGCCGGGTTTCCGGCTGACGATGAACGCTCAGGACCGCGCGGATGTCCTGGCGTGGCTCAGGTCGCGGACCTATCCCGACGCCGCCGGCTCGAGATGACGATCACCGAGATTCCCGATGGAGGCATCCGCGCCCGTCGCGAACCTTGACCTCGGTCGTCGGCGCGAATTAAACTTCGTTGGGGAGAACGCGTTCCTGGGCGCTCTGGCCTCGCACCAAGAGGGATTCCATGAGCTACGGCGAGGATGAAGGCGGCGAGGTCGAACTCGAAACGCTGCACGGGCGGAGCTGGCCGTCCGTGACCCAGTTCTCGGTCTTCCTGGAGAACCGAGTCGGTCAGCTCCAGGAGGTCTACCGGGAGTTCCAGGGTTCGAAGGTCCGCATCGTCGGGTTCACGATCTCCGACTCGGCCGATTGCTCGATCCTCCGGCTGCTGTTGAGCCATCCGGAACAGGGCCGCGAGATCCTCTCGCTCAACAAGCACGCCTTCGCCGAGAACGAACTGCTGGTCGTCGAGCTACCGACCGGGCCGCATGCGCTGTCGGATATGTGTGTGGCGCTTCTCCGCGCCGAGATCAGCATTTATTACGCGTATCCGCTGCTGGTCCATCCGCATAATCGTCCAGCCGTGGCGCTTCATGTCGACAACATGGAACAGGCGAACGTGACGCTAAGGAACATGGGATTCGACCTGCTCTGCGAGGCGGACCTCTCATCGTGAACCCGCCCGGCGACCGCCGCACCTCGACAGTGATGAGAGCGAGCCGATGACGATGAGCGAGGGCCTGACGGGCAAGCTGGCCTGGTCCGAGTCCGATCCCGACGAGGCGATGCTCGCGACAGCCACCGCGGAGCTGGCGGCCGAGGACAGCCATGCCGCCGACCGCGAGGAATGGCCGGCCGCGCTCTGGGCTCCGCTTGAACGCATCGGCGCGCCGCGCTGGACGATCCCGGCGAAGCACGGCGGCGCCTCGTGCCCCCGTCCGCTCCTGGTCCAGCGGTATGCTCAACTCGCGGGCGGCAGCCTGACCGCCATGTTCATCCTGTCGCAGCACGATGCGGCGATCCGTCGATTCCTGGCTGCAGAAGGTTGTCCGGTCGCCGAGCAGTGGCTGTGCGCCATCGCGCGCGGCGACGCACTGGCCACGGTGGGGATCTCGCACCTCACCACCTCGAGGCGGCTGGGTGCCCAGGCGATCCGGGTGACTCCGGCCGGACCGGGCTCGGGCCGATACCGCCTGGACGGGACGATGCCCTGGGTCACAGGTGCCACAAGGGCCGATGTCGTCGTTACCGGAGGCGTCCTCGACGACGGGCAGCAGCTCCTGGTCGCCCTCGCCACGGACCGGCCGGGAGTCACTGTCTGCCCTCCGTTTCCCCTGGCGGCGCTCCAGGCGTCGTGCACCTCGGAGATCCGACTGGAGGGGGTGGAGATCAAGACGGCCGACGTGCTCGCGGGTCCGTCCGATCAGGTCCTGGCCCATCCCGGAGCGGTCGGCACGGGCGGGCTGGAGACCTCGGTGTTGGCGGCCGGACAGGCTCGCGCCGCACTGACGGCGCTCATCGAGCTGGCCCCGGGCCGGGGCGAGCTGGCGGAGCCGCTCGAGGCCCTGTGCGACGACTGGCAGTCCGTCTGGGCGCAGATCCTGGCTCAGGCTCGCGGCGAGGCCGAAGCGATGGAACCCGCGCGAATCCGAGGCCGCGCCAACGGGCTCGTCACCCGGGCCACCCAGGCCTACCTCACGGCGAGAAAAGGGACGGGATTCCTTCGCACTGAGCCGGCGCAGCGCTGGGCACGCCAGGCCCTGTTCTTCCTCGTCTGGTCGTGCCCGGCCCCCATCGCGCAGGCCGCGATCCGGGATCTCGCGGGCCTCTGCCCGTCCCCGATTTGACCGGATCCAAGGTGACTGCAACGCGCCGGCCGCCCCGGCTCAGGCCAGCGTACAGCGCTCGGGCACCCGGTCGATCCGGACGACCTGAAAGCCCTCCTCGAGGAGCGGATTCAGGATGTGTCGGCGCGCGGACAGCTCGTTCCACGCCCGGGCGGCCCGGTAGATTATGGTCTTCACGGCGAGGCCATCCGCCTCGACCTTGATCGTAACATCGAAGAAGAACATCCGCATGGTCTGGCCTCACCATCGAGAGACTGGCCGCGCAAGAAGGCCGGGCTCGTGAACCTGGAATCCGCGCCGTAAGACGCGGCACAACCCATGTTTCGTCGGTTTATTCGCTCTCCAGTTTGCCGGCGGAACAGCTCCGTACCGCTCACTCCACCCGCGCATCGACGCGGACTTGACGGCGTGATATCACGCCGGTTCCCACATCATCCCTTCTGACGGCGGCCGGGCCAATGGGGGATATCGGCCATCTGCGCATGCAGGGGCATGTCTCGCGGCGTCCGTCGATCCGAGAAGCGACCATGTGCGCGCCGATAAACCCGGTGCCGCCGGTCAGCAGCACTTGCTGGCCTGCGGCATGACCGCGACCTCCTGGCATCCGAAGCGGCAGAGGGACTCGACGTGCTGCATACTGCCGTCGTTGGCCCAACCGTCGAGCTGAGCAGCATCCTTGAGCTGTTGGCCACGGCGACGGTCCACGACGAGAAAGGCGCTGTGGAGATCCGGCAACGAGCTGAGATCGCCCCAGAGCTTCTCGAACTGCGCAACCGGGTAGACATCCTCCTGGCCGTGGCCCCACCGCCGTTTGACGTCCTTGATTGTGACGTAGGTCGGCACGCGAGCGGCCATCGCGCGGACGGCGGCGGCGACCTTGTCTGGGTTCTGGCCGAGGTCCTCGCGCCGTAGTCCGAAGGCGTCGAGCAGGCCGTCGATCCGAACCCAGGTCGTCAACGTGTTGTAGTACCGAAGCTTGAACTCGGTGTCCTCACGCGGTTGCGCCAACCCTTCCAGAAGCCGCAGCCGGCCGCCGACCTTTGCCAGGCCGCCGCCCCGGTCGTCGATCCGCCGGGCGATCACCTCGAAGCTCAGGGTCGCCCCCGAGTCGATCACCGAGCCCAGAATGCCGGGCTCGAGGCTGGCTCCGAGCGTGTCGATGTTGTGGACCAGCAGCCAGTTGAGGCGCGGATACTCGCCGAGCAGGCGGGCGAGGATACCGTTGCGCAGCAGGTTGGGCACCTCGTAGAAGTGACCGGGCGGGTTGAACCGCTGGACTGGGACGTTGTCGACGTAGTCCGAGCCCTCCCGGGCCGTGCGGGCCCACTCCAGGATCGCCCTGCGGCCGGCCTCGCGCACTTTCTGCTTGTTCTCGTCGAGCGTCTCGTGGCTGGTCTCTTCCCAGAGGAACGTCAGGTCGCGGGTCATCGGGATCAGCCGCTGGCCGATCGACTGGCCGCGCGAAAGATAGACGGGCCCGTTGTGACCATGGTTGTCGGTCGCGCGGAGGTGGTGCTCGATCGCGGCATGCGTGAGGTAGCTGGTCGTCACGACATGAGGGACGGCAACGCCCAGGTTTTCCTGGACCCGTCGCGTCTTGGCGAGGTGGATCTCGAGGAAGCTGCGATGCTCCCCGGCAAGCTGCGCGAAGGGGTTGACTGCCTTGACCACGCCGGCGCCGGTGGTCCATCGGCTGCCCACGCCGGCCGCGAGGGTCACGACGGCGACCTCGCCCGCGGCGATCGATTCGCTGCCCCGGCGCGTCTGGGCCGTGGAAAACGCCCCCTGGGCGGAGATCAGATCAGAATCCTCCACGTCTCGCACGTCCAGGTCGACCGAGAGCCGGTTGCGCGCCAGCCCGATCCGCCCGCGCTGGAGGTCCTCGCGAAGCTGCTCGTGCTGCACCGGGTCGAACCCATTCTCCTCCCGGATCCGCTCCGCCTCCTCGTCCCACGACGCCGCAGAGCCATCCGCGGCCGAGCGCGCGACCGGGAACAGATGATTCACCATCGTGCGGAACAGCGAGATCAGGTTCGACGGCTCGGGCGCGTGGTTGGCGTAGTGGTCGACGTCGGCTCGCCGTTCCAGGGGGATCAGCTCGCCCGAGGTTGAGGCGGCGATCATCCGAGGGACCTGGAGCGCGTAATACGCCGGCGGCATCATGGCCGTGGCGTCGGAGTCGAGGCAGGCGAAGGTGCCGGCCGGGTTGATGCGGAAGTCGTAGACGACCGGCTCCATCGCAAAAGGCAGGGCGTCGTCGAGCTCGGCCTTGGCATGCCGCATGATCGATGCGATGCGATCCTGGAACTCGTTGTGCCGCTCCGGTGCCACGAAGAACGCCATCCCGCCGCCCGCCATGCCGCCGAGCATCAGGAATCCCCAGAAGTCCTCGCCCAGGGCTGCGCGGGACTCGCGGATGATGGTCTCAGTGAACTCGTTGGTGACCCAGGGGATGATGCGCTTGAGCGGGCCGTCCCAGTTCCGGGTCGTGGCCCGGCCGAGGCCTCGGACGTCGGAACGCTCGACACAATCCACGATCGTGTCGAAGATCTCCAGGGCCTGCTTCCGGGCCTGCCACTCGGCCTGGCCGCGCAGCAGGTACTTCTCGGTGACCATGTTGAGGATCGGCCCGACGTTCTGGGCCATCCCGCCGTGGACCAGGACCAGGCTCCGCGCCAGGGCGTCGGC
>JAKAUH010000054.1 GCA_021818605.1 Planctomycetota bacterium | reverse complement strand
TCCGTGGAAGAGTGATCCGGAGGTCGAAGCGCCCGTTGAAAGGAAGACTTGGAGCTTGTGACGTACCACGTGTCTTCGGAGAATGGTTCGCAACTGGTGGAGGATTTTGCCCCTCCCGGTGGGTCCTACCTCGCTTTGGGCCAGGACGTCGATCTGGAAGTTGTCGTTCACACGTTCGTCGACAAGAATCAACGGGCGTGTTCACGCCTCCGGATCGCCCGAATGGTCGGTGAGTTTTGAACGCGATCTGGGCCTATTCCCCGGCGACACCGCCCCGTGGTAGAGACTGGACACCACCACGAATCGCCGTCGCGACGTTGAAGGCGTCGCAAAACAGAGCCTGGAGTCGCGCAGCGCACCCCGGGAATGCGCGCGGCCACGCGCCTCTCGGCCGAACCCCCCAGGCACTTCCGCCCGCCAGTGACTCTTCGAGCGGCCGGCTCGTCCGGACGTGGCGGAGGACGCGGGGCTCGACTATGCTTGTTGATATCACCGGGCCCGGCCGGGACGCCTCGCTCCGTGCCGATCCCGAATCCCTGTCCAGGAGCCGACCCCGTGCCGCAACGTCGAGCCCGTGCGTGCCACCTTGTCCTCTCGATCTCGCTCGCGGCCGCGGTGGCCGCGCAGGCCGACGAGGGGATGTGGACCTTCGACAACCTGCCGGTCCGGCAGCTCGCCGAGCGCTACGGATTCACGCCGGCGCCTGACTGGATCGCGCGGGTGCGTTCGGCGGCCGTGCGGTTCAACAGCGGCGGGTCGGGGGCGTTTGTCTCGCCCGACGGGCTGATCATGACGAACCACCACATCGCCGCTGACACCTTGCAGAAGATCAGCGCGCCGGCAAAGGACTACTACAGGGACGGCTTCCTCGCCCGCACCAGGGACGACGAGGTCCGGGCTCCCGACCTGGAGCTGAACGTGCTGGTCGAGATCGTTGATGTCACCGAGCGGGTGAACGCGGCCGTCGCCAGGGGAGCGGACGATGCCGCGGCGGCCCAGGCTCGCCGGCAGGCGATCGCGTCGATCGAAAAGGAGTCGTTCGAACGGACCGGGCTGCGGAGCGACGTCGTGACGCTTTACCGCGGTGGCCGGCATCACCTTTACAGGTACAAGAAGTACACCGATGTCCGCCTGGTCTTCGCCCCCGAGTACGCCATCGCGTTCTTCGGCGGCGACCCGGACAACTTCGAGTTTCCGCGCTACGACCTCGATGTCGCCTTCTTCCGCGCCTACGAGGACGGCCGGCCGGCCAGGCCCGCCCATTACCTTCCGTGGAGCGCGCAGGGGACGAAGGAGGGAGACCTGGTGTTCGTCGCCGGGAATCCCGGCTCGACCTCGCGGCTGAACACGACGGCTCACCTGATCTATTTGCGCGACGTCGCGCTGCCACGAGTGGTGGCCCTGCTCGAGGACCGCGAGTCCGCCCTGAAGGAGTACGGCCGGCGCAGTCCCGAGGCGGCCCGGCAGGCGAAGCGAGAGCTCTTCGGGGTGCAGAACAGCCTGAAGGCTCTGCGGGGCCGGCTCGCCGGACTGCGCGACCCGGCGATTCTGAAACGCAAGGCGGCGCAGGAGGACGAGCTACGCCGACGCATCGCCGCCGACCCACGCAAGGCCCGCGAGTACGGGCCGGCCTGGGACCGGATCGCCGTCGCGGCCGACGTCGCCGGGCGGATCGACGCCGGCAGCCGGTTCCTCGAGGGCGGCTCCGCATTCGGATCGCGGCTGTTCCAGATCGCCCGGACCATCGTCCGCCTCGTCGACGAGGACGCCCGGCCCAACGCCGAGCGGCTCCGCGAGTACGGCGACGCCGGCCGCGCATCGCTCGAACGATCCCTCTACTCGCCGGCGCCGATCTACCCCGAGTTCGAGGAGGCCAAGCTCGCCCGTTCGCTGGCATACTGGCAGCGCGAGATGGGCGACTCGAACCCGACCGTGCGAAAAGTGCTCGCCGGCCGCACGCCCGCGCAGGCCGCGCGCGACCTGGTTCGCGGCACCAAACTGGCCGACGTCGCCTTTCGCAAGAATCTGGTTCACGGCGGCCGGCCGGCCGTCGCGGCGTCCGAGGATCCGATGATCCGCCTGGCCCTCCAGGTCGACGCCGAGTCCCGCGCCCTGCGGAAGGTCCTGGATGACGACGTCGACGGCGTGCTCGCCGCTCAGTACGCCCGGATCGCGCGGGCCGTCTTCGAGGACCGTGGGACCTCGACCTATCCCGACGCGACCTTCTCCCTCCGCCTGGCGTTCGGCGTGGTGAAGGGCTACGAGGCCGACGGCCGGCAGATCCCCGCCTTCACGACGCTCGGCGGAGCGTTCGCCCACGCCGAGGCCCATAACAGCATCGAGCCCTATGCCCTCCCGGCAAGCTGGTCCGAGGCCCACGCCGCCGGGCGGCTGGCGCTCGATACTCCGCTCGACTTCGTCACGACGGCCGACACCATCGGCGGCAATTCGGGCAGCCCCATCGTCGATCGCCATGGCGCCGTGGTCGGCCTGAACTTCGACCGCAACCGCTACGGCCTGGCCCGCGACTTTGGCTACGACGACCGCCAGGGCCGTAATATCGCCGTCGACGTCCGCGGGATCGCCGAGGCGCTGCGATCCATCTACCACGCGGACGGATTGCTCGAGGAGTTGCATCGCCGCGACGAGCGGCCATGATTCCGGGATCTCACCAGGGATCGACCGTAATGACCCGTCCGGTCTCGACGTCGTGGAAGGTCGCCTCGAGGGTTTCGAGGTCCACCATCGCGAAGCTCCGCGAGGTCTCGACGCGGCGGGCCATCGAGATCACCGACCCCGGGTTGACCACCAGCCCCTCGGCGCATCGGAACCACATCGGCCGGTGCGTGTGGCCGACGACCAGGAGGTCGCAGCCGAGCTCGGCGAGGATGCTCTGGAGCACGTCCGGCGGGTGCGTCGTGGGAGTGACGAACTCCATGTCCGAGCGGGGCGATCCGTGCACCACGACGCCGACCTGGCGGCCGTCCGCGATCTCCAGGTCGAACGGAAGCGACTCCAGATGGTCGAGCGTCTCGCGGCTGGGCGTCCCGCCGCCGAACTCGTCGCGGACCCCGAGGCCGCGCTCGAGTGCCCAGCGGTCGTGGTTGCCTCGGACGGCGTCGACTCCGCGCTCGCGGAGGAACGCCGAGACCCGGTCGGGGAACGGGCCGTAGCCGACGAGGTCGCCCGCGCAGACGATCCGGTCGGCGCCCAGGACGATCAGGTGTGCCCAGGCGAGTTCCAGCGCGACCGGGTCGCCGTGGATATCGGAGATCAGCCCGAGCTTCATCACAGTTCCTCGTGCGGCCCGTGGCGCTTCGGCTTCGGCCCGCGCGGCGGCGGAGGCGGAGGCCGGTGCGGCCCCGACAGATGCGGCGGGTGCGGTCCCGGCCCCGGCGGATGCGGCCCCGGCGGATGCGGCGGCGACGGCCGCGCCAGGGCGGCCAGCTCGGCCGAGCGGCGGGCCGCTGCCTCGACGGCGTCGATCAGGGTGCCCCGCAGCCGGCCGCGCTCCAGCTCGTGCAGCCCGGCGATCGTCGTCCCACCCGGCGAGGCCACCTGGTCCTTGAGTACGCCGGGGTGCAGCCCCGTGTCACGAACTGTCATCGCCGCCCCCAGCACCGTCTGCACGGCCAGCAGCGTGGCCACGTCGCGCGGCAGGCCGACGCGGACCCCGCCGTCGCTGAGCGCCTCGATCATCACATACACAAACGCCGGCCCGCTGCCCGATAGTCCGGTTACCGCGTCGAGCAGCGATTCGGGTACCCGGACCGCCCGGCCGACCGACTCGAGGCAGCCCTTCACCACTTCCTCGTCCTCGGGCACGGTCCGCGGCCCCATCGCATAGGCCGACGCCCCCTCGCCGACCAGGGCCGGCGTGTTGGGCATCACCCGCACGATCCGACCCCGGCCGCCCAACCCCTCGTCGATCGCCGCGATCGTCGCGCCCGCGGCCACCGAGACAATCAGGTGATCGGCCGTCACCGCCGGCCGCAGCTCGGCCAGCACCTCGCGCAGACTCTGCGGCTTCACGGCCAGCACCAGCACGTCGCTTTGCCCGGCGATCTCGACGTTCGACGCAAAGGTCGCGATCCCCGGATCAGACTCGAGCGCCGCCCGCGCCGACGGTAATGGATCGCTCGCGCAGATCGACCCCGTCGACGCCAGCCCGGCCCGGATCATCCCCTTGATCAGGGCGGTCGCCATCTTGCCCGAGCCGATGAAACCCCAACGCGTCATGCTGCGAGACCCCGTAATGAGATTCTTCCCCGGACCTCGACGTCTGGCGGCGTTTTCCCGCCGAGAGATGCCCCGGCCCGCGCCGGCTCCGCATTCAAGAATCGTGGACTCAGCCGAACTCGAGGGCCAGACCCGGTCCATCGAACAGGATGCGGTATCGGTTCAGGACATCCCGGCCGAGCAGGACGTACGGCTCGTCATCCTGAGCGGCCACGACTACCTGAAGAGGCGACAATGCGCGAATGGCCAACTCAACCCGGTAGGTGGAAAGCACCAGGATTCTGCCGCCCAGGCCCGCGAATTCCAACGTCTCCAAAGGTCGAAGCCCCAGAATGTCCACCAGGCCCCCGGGAATCACGGTCCGATCCGCGGCCGGGTCTACCTGAGCCGGAAGATCGTGCACGGAGCGGCTCGTCAGAGGACAGCTCAAGGACACAAAGACGAAGGGCGCGGGAGGGTCGAGTTGCCGAGTGTAGTTGAATCGAATCATGCCCGATCCTCGACCCGTCCCCCGCGTGGGGAAGGAACCCGGACCACGCGCGGACGGTCGGTGACCAGGGTCACGAGGATGGGGACATAACCGAACCGATCATAAGATCGGTCCGCGAGCTCGATCTGATCCGGACCAGTCCCCACGACCTGCCCCTCGTGAATGGCCACATACTGGTTGCGATATGTCTTCAACAGGTCCGGCAGGAGTCTCCGGAAGGCGTCCTGTTCACTCTGGAGCTTGGCATCGTCGGCCGCCCTGGCTTCACAATAATTGTGGTTCGCCCGCAATGCCTGCTGCTCCTCTCGGACCCGCTCCAGAACGGGGGATCGCAGGTCTGGAGCCGGAAACGACCCGGTGGTCTCCGGAGGGTCGGCGCGGAGCTTCTCGTCTGACGGGTGTGGTGGAACAGTTGCGGGATGAATCTCAGTCGCTTCCATGACATTCCCTCCGCGGATCGCTCGATCGCACCAATCTCATCCTACTTCATCGCGTACGCCGAGGTCACCATCAGGTTGCCCCGCGTTCGCCGCGAACCTTGCCAGCTTCTCGCGGAAGACTGACCGACCGAGCACCTCGGGATTGACGACGTTCTCCGGCACGAGTCCCCGCGCCGCCTGGAGCATCCCCTCGGCCATCGCCCGGCCGGTCGCGCGCCAGACGTCCGATGTCGAGGCCGACCAGTGCGGCGTCAGCAAAACGTTGTCCAGCCCGAGCAGCGGGTCGTCCAGCGGGAGCGGCTCGACCTGGAAGACGTCGAGCCCCGCGCCGGCGATCCGGCGATCCTTCAGCGCCGACGCCAGCGCTGCCTGGTCCACCAGCTCGCCGCGGCCGACGTTGATTAAGTACGCCCACGGCTTCATCAGGGCAAGCTGCTCCGCGCCGATCATCCCGCGGGTCGCGTCGGTCAGGCGGCAGTGCAGGCTGACAAGGTCCGACCGCCTCAGGAGGTCCGCGAGCGTGGTCAGCTCGACGCCGAGCCCGCGCGCGACGTCTGGATCGGCGTGCGGTGAATATGCGATGACCCGCATGGCGAACGGCTCGACCAGGCGGACCAGCTCGCGGCCGCTGTGTCCCAGGCCGACGATCCCGAGCGTCCGGCCCTCGAGCTCGTCTCCCATCACCGACGGCTGGAGGTCCCACCGGCCCGCACGCACGATCCGCTCCTGCTCGACCAGCCGCTTCGCCAGCGCGAGCATGAACAGCAGGGCCGACGACGCGGTCGAGTGGTTCAGCGCCATCGGGGCGTTGAACACCGCAACGCCGTGCTCGGTGCAGGCGGCCAGGTCGATCTTGTCGTACCCCGCGCCCGACCGGCCGATCACGGTCAGGTCCGCGGCCCCCTCGGCGAACGTGCTCCGCTTGATCCACGGCCGCAGGAGGATCAGACCGTCAACGTCGTGGATGTGTTCGGGTATCACCTCGAGCGAGTACAGCCGTGACCAGTACGATTTGTCGCCCGGCCGCGGCGCGAGGTCCGTCACGAAGTGCCGCCGGACGAACGGGCACCCGTCGAGCAGGGCCAGGCCGACGTCGCCGTACGCGACCGCCCCCGTCGCATCAAGATAGTCGCCCGTCATCGCGATCCGGAACGTTGGCACGGACTGGTCCCCTTGCTACAACGCCGGCTTGAAAGTTGGTCAGGCTCTCAGACTGGCGCTCGAGCCTCGTCAGGCTGAGAGCCTGACCGACTCGAGCCATCTCGCCGGTCCTGGGTGAAGTTCGTCTGCCAGTCGCCGTCCCACAGGCTGGGGAACGCGTTGGCCACATACGGGTGCTCGGCGATCGCCTGTTCGTCCAGCTCGAGGCCCAGGCCCGGCCGGTCGTCGAGGACGAGCTCGCCGTTTTTGATCGGGTTCCAGCCCCCGACCAGCTCGTTGCGCCACGGCACGTCGAACTCGGCGAAGGCCTCCTGCACGAGGAAGTTCGGCGTCGAGACGTCGAAGTGCAGGCAGGCCGCCAGCGCGACCGGGCCGATCGAGCAATGGGGCGCGACCAGCATGTCCTGAGGCGCGGCCATCGCCGCGATCTTCTTGCCCGCGAGGATTCCGCCGCAGTGGGCCAGGTCCATCTGCACGACGTCCACCGCGCGCAGGCTCGTCAGCCGGTAGAAGTCGGCCTGGGTATAAAGCCGCTCGCCCGCGGCGATCGGGCAGGTGGACGATCGCTTCACCTCGGCCAGCAGCTCGAGGCACTCGGGCGCCACGGGTTCCTCGCACCAGGCGGGTTCGAACCGCTCGAGCCGTCGGATCATCGCCGACGCGGCCCCGGCGCCCAGCCGGCCGTGGAACTCGATCATCAGCCGGACATCGGCCCCGACCGCCTCGCGGACCGCGGCGACGATCGCCTCGGCGGCCTCCGCCGCCTCGCGGTCCAGAACCTTCCACGCCGTGCCGAACGGGTCGAACTTGAGCGCCCGATACCCCCGCGCCACGGCCGATCGCGCGCGCTCGGTATACTCGGCCGGCGTTCGCGCCCCGCCGTACCAGCCGTTCGCATAGGTCGGGATCGTCTCGTGACACCGGCCACCCAGCAGGCGATGAACCGGCTGGCCCACGGCCTTGCCGACGAGGTCCCACAGCGCGATCTCGACGGCGCTGATGGCGGTCATCACGGTGGATCCGCCCTGGTACTGGTCGCGGATCATTCCGCCAACGATCGCCTCGATGTCGAACGGGTCGCGGCCGATCACCCGCCCCTCGACCCACTCGTGCAGCACGGTCTGGACCGTCCGTTCCTGCCACTCGAGCGTCGCCTCACCCACGCCGGTGAGGCCGGTATCCGTCCGCAGCCGGACGAACAGGTAGTTCCGCAGCCCGGCGTTGGCCAGGAACGTCTCGAAGCCGATGAGCCGCAAGAGTCGCCTCCGGTCCTGTCCTCGTCCCGCTTCCCCAGGATGCCGTCTCCGGATCCGATCGCGGTCTCGACACTCCGACGGCCGCGCGATCGCCGATCCCAATAATACTCGAACCGGCACGCCGCCACACCCTCGTAGCCACCACCCAACTGCGAGCTGCGCCCGTGTCGGCCCAGCCTCCTCGGCACGGCGCCACACCGGTCACGGACACGACGCACATCGCCATCCAGTGATGGAGATCGGCTCGACGCGCGACCTCCTTAGAGGCCGGAGCGCCAGATAGAGGTCAGGACTCCAACACAAATCTCTGAAGAATATATACACGTCAGAGTTTTGAGATTCACCGTGAACTCCTGGTCTCCCGCGGTCAGGGTATCACCCCGGCAAGGAAGATCCTCAAGTCGGCCAGTCTCGCAGCCTGACAGTGAAGGCGAGTCAGGCTGAGAGCCTGACCTACTTTTCTGCCGGCGTA
>JAKAUH010001075.1 GCA_021818605.1 Planctomycetota bacterium | reverse complement strand
GTCTCGGCTGGGAACCCTGGCTGTTCCTGTCGGTCCTCGCCTGCCTGACGCTGTTCTTCAAGTTCAGCCGGTTTTTGAGTGTCCGAAACCTCGACCTGCTGCTGCTGTTTGCCCTCGTGCCGGGCACGCTCATGACCATGGGCCGCGCCGGCGGCGTACCGTGGTCGGCGTATCTCTGGCTGTTCGTCGGGTCGGGGCTGTGGATGTTGCGGTGCGGGCTGGACCTGGGGTTGACCCGCCGGCCGCTTCTGGAGCCGAACCTGAACGCCTCGGGGCTGCTGTGCCTTTCAGTCGGGCTGCTGGGCCTGCTCCTGGCGGAGACGGTGATCCTGCCGGTCGAGGAGGGTGCGGCGCGGAACCCGGCGGAGCCGACCGGCCGCGAGGACCGGCCGACCGTGGCGCCCGGCGGCAATAGCCCGACCGTGCAGAAGATCATCAAGAATGCGCCGCTGCCGAACTCGCTCAAGCAGGAACGGCCGCATGTGATCGCCGGCCGGGTGATCGCCGTGCTGGCGCACCTGGCGCTCTCGCTGGGCCTGCTGGGGATCGGCTGGCGGCTCTTTGACCGGCCGATCACGGGCATATCGATGGGGGCGTGCTACCTGCTGTTGCCCTACACGCGGATGTCGCTGGTCGACAGCGGGCAGCTCATCGCGTCGGCGCTGATCATCGGGGCGGTGTTCTGGTACACCCGCCCGGCGCTGGCGGGCGCCTTAATCGGCCTGGCGGCGGGCTGGGTCCCGGCCTGCCTGGGCCTGGTGCCGCTGTGGCTGGGGTTCTACCTGGGCCGCGGCGCGGCGCGGTTCGTTTTGGTCGCGATCGGCGTGGTGGCGGGCTGCGTCCTTTTGGCGCACGGCGTGCCCGGGCTGACGGTGTGGGCCCGCGCCCTCGGCGCGCGGAGCATAGTCGAGGTCGGGCTCTTGCCCCACTTCGAGCCGGGCCCGGCCGGCAGCTTCTGGGCCACCATCGATTCCAGCTACCGGCTGCCCGTGCTGATCGCCTACCTGCTGCTGGCGCTCGGCACGATGTTCTGGCCGGCCGAGAAGAACCTCGCCGAGCTGATCGCGCTCTCCGCGGCTCTTCTGGTCGCCAGCCAGTTCTGGTACCTGGACAAGGGCGGGACCCTGGTGATGCTGTACCTGCCGCTGGCGATCGCGATGATGTTCCGCCCCACGCTGGCCGTCCGCCGACCCACCGCGGCGGCCTTCCGCCGACGCACCAGGGCTCCGTCGGTCTTCCCGTCGCCGTGATCGGCCGGAGGCGCGCGGCCGGCCGTGCGAGAACGGAGACACCCCCGAGAACTCGGGGACTGCCTCCGAGGCTTCGACGGGGCCTGTCCTCGTCCGCTCATGTCCTCGTCCGCTCAGAGGATGTGAAAGAATCGTCGAAAAGGGGCAGAGAGCAGAGAGCAGAGAGCAGAGAGCAGAGAGCAGAGAGCAGAGAGCAGAGAGCAGAGAGCGAAGCAGCATAACAGCACACAGATTCTTCACTTGCAGTCATTCGCTCTCTTCTATCTGCTCTTCGGAATCGATTCCTTCACAGGCTCTCACCTTTCGGCCGCGCGTGCCACTTTTTCGGCCCCGAATCGGCGTTCGGAGGCCGGAATCTGGCACCTCGTGGCACCTGGTGGCATGTTTTCGGGGGCTTCGGGCACAGAGCGGCACCTGGTGGCACCTTTTGGGTCAGCGAGCCGCGCAGAGGCTCGGCGCTTCAGGCCGATCCGATCCCGCCGAATCGCGCTCGGCCCCGGATGCTCACAATTCGCGCGGTTGGGGCACGACCCAGATCGGCGGGATCTCGTCGGTCTTGGGATGCGGGCCGGAGAACCAGGGATGGCGGTAGGGGAGCACCTGGACGTCGAAGATCTCGTCGATGCCGGTGTGGAACTCCAGCCGGGCGACCTCGCGGCCGCCGGCCAGGTCGACCACCGAGACGCCGCAGGTCAGGGGCGTTGTCCGCTCGGAGATCGGCAGGTTGCCGAAGGTCGGGGTTGACGACGACTTGCGGAACCGTGACAGCCCGACAAACGCATACCCGCCGACGAACGCGAGGCCGCGTCCGTAACCCGGCACCTCGGCGATCGACTCGACGGTGCCGCTCCCCGGATCGGCGCGGACGATCCGGCCCCGGCCCGATTCCAGCAAGAGGACGCCGCCATCCCGGGGCCGGGGCGAGTGCGGCATGGATAGTCCTCGCACGACCGGCTGGCCGCTCTTGACGTCGATCACGCAGCCGCCGGATGCCTTGCCGGGCCGCCAGCCTTCCTTCGTGTCGGTTTCTCCCAGCGCGGTGACATACGCCGGCTGGCCGCCGATCAGACCCAGGCCGTTCAGGTGGCAGCGGTCCTCGGCGGCAATCGCCGTGATGAAACGGGGCTTCCACCGCGGGACGAAGTTGTGCACACCATCGAGCGTGCACAGACATGAGAACAGCGTGTTGACGATCCAGAGGTCGCCGCCGCACCAGGCCATCTCGTGCGCGTCGATCGGCCCGGTGTAAACCGCCTGGCGCGGCAGGTAGCAGGCATCGTGCGTGCCGGGCGGATCGAGCCGGGCCGCCAGGCCCGGGACGTTGCGGAACTGCCAGACCTGGTCCTGCACGGCGACCGCCAGGGTGTCGGCGTCGGTTCGGATCGCGACGCCCATCGGGCTGGTCAACCCGCGGTAGGACAGGTCAAGCTCGCGCCCGTCGGCCGAGGGCGCCGCCAGGACCAGCCGGCCCGCCTCGTAGGTCGTGATCAAGAGGGAGACCCGGTGCTGCGCCAGAAACGCGGCCAGCGACCGGCTGTATTCGTGATCAATCCGCCGCATTCCGGCCGGGGGATCGGGCCTGGTCTCTTCCGTCATGGTCGTGTACCCATCGTGTGCATGCCGGTGGCGAGGCCGGGTTTGAGGAGTGGTGCGTCCTCCGGCAGCGGCCCCGGGATTCCTTCCGGGGCGCGAGGCCCCGGGGCAATTATGGCGAACTTCCGGCAAAGTCGATACCACCTGAAAGCCGAAATGACAGGCAGGGGCCTTCGTGGGCTGATTCCGCGGACCGATCGGGCCGGGCCTGGCTGGTCCAGGCCAGGCTGGACGCATCGAGGAGCGGTGAGGGGGCGAGTTCATGCTTCGGGACCTGCGAGCGAGGAGCCGGAACGGAGCCGGACGCCCGGCGATCGTGGAGAGCTTCGCACGCGACGATGCCCAGGGCCGTCGCCGTCGCCGTCGCCGTCAGATCGTCCCGGCGCTCGAGCCGCTGGAAGGCCGGCGGCTGCTCTCGGGCTACACGGGTCCGTCGCGCAACCGGCCGGTCGTCACCCGCTCGGGGGTCTACATGATCCAGGTCGCCGGGCCGGGCGCCGTCGAGGTCCGCCCGGCCGGCCGCGGCATGATCAACGTCGAGGCCTACGGCACCAGCGCCAGCACCACGCTCACGATCACCGAGACGGCGCCACGGTATCATGCGACCGCCACGCCGCTGCTGATCAGGAACCTGACGATCCGGTCGGGCCAGCTCGGCGGCTTGAGCGCCGGGGCCGTCGAGCTCGACGGACGCGTGACGCCGCTGGCCGGCTCGCTCAACCTGCTCCAGATCGGGACGATCGGGCCGGCCGCGCAGGTGACCGTGGGCGGCAGCGTGGCCGCCATGATCGTCTCGGCGGTCGACCTGGGCCCGACGGGCCGCTTCGTGATCGAGGGGGACGTGAACACGATCACGCAGCCGGGGCTCTCGACGCTGCTGCCTCTCATTCAGTCGGCCAGCTCGACGACGAGCAGCACGACGAACACGCTCGGCTCGGTTCCGATCGACGTGCTTCAGAGCGGTCTGATGTCGATCGGCTCGATCACGATCGACGGCGGCCGGTTCCTGATCGGCCGGGACTCGCTGGCATCGATCGCGATCAACAGTAACCTGGTCGTCAGCCACGACGGCGTGTTCTCGATCGGCCGCGATCAGGCCGGCACGTTTACAGTCGACGGCTCGGTTTTGCTCGACTCGGGCGGCCAGCTTCTCATCGGGCGCAACCTGGGCAGCATGTCGATCGGCGGCAACCTGATCGTCCAGCCGGGCGGCGGCGGGATCGCCGTGAACGGTGCGCTCCAGTCGCTCACGGTGGACGGCTACTTCCAGGGTCAAGGAGGCGCGAGCGATCCCTCGGCGATCGACCTGGGCGTGGGGTTGAATCTCTCGAGCCTGACGGTCCAGGGCGGTGTCAGCGGACAGGGCGGGTTGATCAACGCCAACGTCCGCGCGGGCGGCAGCGTCAGCGGCGTGAATATCCCCTACGGCAGTTCGAACAGCACAATCGTGGGGAACACGACCATGGCCACGTGAGGATGACTCCTGATGACGGCACGGGCATGGCGGGAATACCACGAAGCTGGTTCGGTCCCTGTCCGTCCTTCACCGGATCGCGGGGCCTGCGCGGGTCATCGAATCGCCCCGAAGGGGCCTGAACCTATTCCACCGGCATGAAAGTCGGTCGGGCATTCCTGGCCGACGGGGCCTGAGTGCCGGGCAAGAATGCCCGACCGACCTGAGGATCCTTCGTGCCGGGATAATCTCAGCCCGGGGCATCACCCTCGTCGTTTCTCACAGGTCGAGTGTTCCCAAATCCACACAAGTCGTAACGTCTCACCTGCCGCGCGTTGCGTTTATTGCGTGATCCCGTGCTCCTGGTTTCCAACGCGCTGCGGCAAAAGGGCTTTCGACTTGTGGGGAACGACGCCGTGCAGCCGATGGGATGGAATCGGCGGATGCTCGGGTGCTTGGCATTCAGCCCCCCAGGCTGCGCTCGAGGTCGGCCAGGAGATCGGCGACGGTCTCGAAGCCGGGCAAGAGCGAGCTGCGTTCCTCATCACGCAGCCAGGCGGCGACCTTCTTCTCGGCGGAGATCACGGTCGAGTGGTTCCGGCCGCCGAAGTACCGGCCGATCTCGCTGTACGCGGCCCCGGTGTGCTTGCGGGACAGGTACATGGCCATCATCCGGGGATAGGCCAGCGCGCGAGCACGGCTGTCGGATTTGAGCGCGTCGGCCGTCACCTGGAACAGCGCGCACACGGCTCGCTCGACGTCGCGCAGCGCCACGGCCTGCGCCGTATGGCGGATCGTGTCCCGCAGTGCGGCCTTCGCCAGGTTCAGGTCGAGCCGCTTGCCGGTCAGCACGGCCTGCGCGATCACGGTGTGCAAGGCGCCTTCCAGCTCGCGAACGCTGGCGCGCAGGTGCTCGGCGATGTAGGCGATCACCGCCTCGGGCACGTCCACGCCCCGGGCTGACGAGCGCGCCTGGAGGATCGCGCGGCGCGTGGCCACGTCGGGCGCCTCGAGCTTCACCACCATGCCGCCGAGGAACCGGGTCACCAGCTCGTCCGTCAGCCGCGAGATCAGCCGCGGGTGCTGGTCGGTCGCCAGCACGATCGGCGCGCCCTTCTCATAAAGCGCGTTAAATGTGTGCAGGAATTCGTCCTGCGTCGCCCGCTTGGCCGCCAGGAAATGGACGTCGTCCACGATGAGCGCGCCCGCGCCGCGGAACCGGCCGCGGAAGGCGCTCAGGCCGCCGGTGCGCATGGCCTCGAGGAAGCTATTGGTGAACGACTCCGCGGTGAGCTGCACCACATTCAGCCCCGGATGCGCGCGGCGCAGGGCATGGCCGATCCCCTCGAGCAACAGCGTCTTGCCCAGCCCGACACCGCCATGGACGACCAGCGGGTTGAACGCGGCGCCGGGCGAGAGCGCCATCTCCCGCGCCGCGGCGAGCGCCAGCCGGCTGCCCGGCCCGGCGACGAAATCCTCCAGCCGCCGCGGTGCCCGGCGGAGCGTCGACGTCGGAACCTTCTCGGGAGCCGGCTTCGGCCCGGGTGCGATCCTCTCCGGGGCAGGATTCGGCTCGACCGCCGGAGCAAGCCCGTCAGCCGAGGCTTTGCGGCGGCCGGAAGGCGGCACCAGCGCCGGGCGATCGACGGCCGGCGGCGCGACGTCTGCCGGCGCGCGGACCTCGATCGACAGCCCAAGCGCCCGGCCCGCGACGGACTCGGCGGCCTCGGAGAGGTTCTTCGCGTAATGGCGGCGGATCCAGTCGCGGAAGAACTCGTCCGGCACCCGGACGACCAGGGACTCGCCGTCGCCGCTGACCCGCAGGTCAACCCCGTCGCCGAACCAGAGGCCGAACTTCGCCTCGCCCAGACGATCCGCGACCGCCGCCCGCAGCGCCAACTCGTCCACCGCCGGCCGCTCGGCGGCGGGATCCGCCGCCCGGAGATCCGCCGCCCGGAGATCCGCCGCCCGGAGATCCGCCGCCGTCGTTGCTGCTGTCGCCGTGCCGGACACCGTCCGCCCGCCGCCACGCGCCGATCCGTTCAACCGAGTTCGCATCCGTCCCGGGTGTCCCGCCATGGCCTGCCCTCCGCCCGTGCACCGTCGCCCCGGGAGGGAAGATCCGCCCGCGCGCCCGACGCTCGCCCTGACCGGCTGGAGGACCACCCGAGGGATTCCGGAGAACGGTCGACGCGATCACCGCGATCATGGTCGCGACGACTCGACCGGATGCTCCAGATGCGCCAGGGCCATTGGCCCCGGCCGGGTCCGACCAGCCAGGAGGATATGCGCTCTGCGCGCGAGGTTGTCAAAGGCGAAAGAGGGGTCGACTCCGCGGTACTCTGATCGATGCGCGCGGAATGGCGGATGTAACGGCGAGAGGGTGTTGGCGATTACGACACAATTAACCGACTGCATCGAACAGGCCAGGCTGTTCGGGAACGATGGCAGGAGCTCGACCCTGGTCCACCGCGTCGAGAAGAAGCCTGATGTCCGTCTCGCTCCGATCGCCGACGAATCGGAACAGCGAGCCCCTCGCGAAGGTCGGATCGATCTCGATCGTCCGCCATCGTCTCCCGAGCCTCTCCGCCGCTTCTCCCGTGGTCCCAGAGCCACCGAAAATGTCGAGCACCAGGTCTCCTTCGTCCGTCAGAAACCTGATGAAAAAGTCGGGCAGGGCGATCGGGAATCGAGCAGGGTGGGGATCGACGCCGAACGTCTTGCATAATTGCAGGTAGCGCCCGTTACTTTCACTGTTCGGGAATTGCAGAAGATTGGGGGGAATGGCGCCGCCGTTGTCCCTGGCGAAACCACTGCTGATTTGATGTCCGGAGGGACGTTCCTTGGGAGTATAGAAACGCGCGGGGTCCTTGAGGAGAGTCTTCATACGATCCGAGTAGGGCGCCAGCACCCTCGAGACATCGGCCTTGGGCCATTCCGTCTTGCCGAGCCACCAGATGATATTCACCGTGTCCTTGACCCGGATCTTGCGCTTGTTCACCCACTCGATCGGCGACGGTAATTTGCTTGGGTTGTGCCAGAAGAATTCTTCGGCGAGGTGAAAGCCGAGGTCATCAACGTGACGGATCAACATGCGATACTTGTGAAGCGAACGAACCGGTCTCCCCCGCTGATAGGCCCCGCCCAGGTCGATCACGTAGCTGCCCGTGGGTTTCAGGACCCGGCGAATCGGGGGGGCGAAGCGGCACAGCCATTCGACGTATTCCGACTGGGCCGCATTCCCGTAAGTCTTCTCGCGCAAGAGCGCGAACGGCGGACTCGTCACCACCAGGTCGACGGTCTCCGCCTCCATCGTGTCCAGGACGTCGAGCGAGTCCCCGACGACGGAGTCTCCCAGCCTTGCGCGAAATACAGGGGCGACTCGTTCGTTCATGGAACTTCTCGGGGTTGCCAAGGCCATTTGTTGCGCTTTGTCTGTTGCCTCATTGTACTCGGCCTACGTCTCATTTCAAGCTATGAATCCCCACGAAATGACAAGCCGCTTCGGGCATCGATTGCGAGAACTGCGCGAGTCTCGGCGGCTCTCCCAGGAGGAGCTTGCCGACGCCGCGGGCCTCCACCGGACTCACGTGAGCCTGATCGAGCGGAGCAAGCGGTCCGTCCGATTGGATACCCTGTTCCGGTTGGCCCTGGCACTGGAGGTCGATCCAGCCGATCTGATCCGCGGCCTGGCCGGACCGGCTCCGGGCGAGTCGCCGGAGTCTTCCGAGTTCGATCGCCTCTTCCCGTCCATACAGCGACTCCAGG
>JAKAUH010000444.1 GCA_021818605.1 Planctomycetota bacterium | reverse complement strand
GGTCGGAGACCCGCACCGAACACGGGGAGACGGGCGTGAGGAGCAGGCGGGCGGGCCCTGACGGCCGTGCCGGAATCGGTCCGCCGAGTCGGACCGGTCGTGTGTCGGAGCCGGCTCTTTCCGGCGACCGGATCGGACCCGAGCGGCTCAGATCGGGCCTGATTAGCAGACCGAGCCGCCTCTTGCACTTGGATTGGACCGAACCGGTCGGAGAACCTGAGGGCCGGTCTGTGAGCCGCACAGGCGTTCGGCGCTCGACCGCCCGCACGGGCGCCCGCGTGATCGCGGCCTCCGCCGCCCCGCACAGAGGACTTGCCCGCCACGGCCGGCAGTCTTAAGATGATTCCTCGAAAGCGGAAAAGATCGATCTCAACGAGGCCGCCCCGTCGCGCGCCGATCCCAGGTGATCGCACCGCGGGTCGCCAGAATGGCATGTTGCAAGTATGATCCCCACCACTCCCAAGTCGCAGTACACGCCTGGCACGCGTGTCCGGGTCACCCAGTACGTCCGCATCGGCCATCGGCGATGGCTGACGCAGGTCGAGGGCGTCATCGAACGGTCCAGCCGGCGCCCGGTCGGCGGGATCGAGATGGGCGGCAAGGCGTCGTACTGCCAGCAAGAGACCATCCGCCTCAGGCGTGATTCCGGCGAGATCACCGAGGTCGCCCTGGACGCCGAGACCCAGATCGAGACCATCGAGGCGCCCACCGGGGCGGCCCCGGTGGTGACCACCGCCGTCGCCTCGCCCGGCGCGGGCCAGCCGTCCTGAGCGCCTTGCCGGATTCGGTCGGTCCGCGCCTCAGATTCCCGGAATTCACCGCGAAAAACACAAAAAAACGCGAAAGTAACATGGGATAAGAATCCCGTTCGCCGTTGCCTCGACTCGATCACTCCTCCTTTTCGTGTTTTTCGCGGTTCAACTCTTCTCGGGATCGCCTTCGATCGTGTTTTTCGCGGTTCAAATCCTCAACAGAAACCGGTCGATCGTGTTTTTCGCGGTTCGGTTCTTCCACGGATCGCGGTCGATCCGATGAAGTCGGTGAAGCGATGCCGACGACGCTTGCCAGAGACGCGTTCTTCCTGATCCCGCACCTCGTGCTGGCGGTGTCGGGTCTCCTCGTTCTTCTGGGCGACCGGATCCTGGCCCGGCGGACCGAGGCGAACGTCCGGCGACGGATTGTCGGAATCCTCGCGTTTCTCGGCGTGGGCCTGGCGATGGCCGCGGCCCTGGTGGTCAGCCTGGTGCCGCTCTGGGTGCGCGCTGACCCGGCCTCGATGGCGGAGTGGTTCTCGCCGGGGACGTTTGAGTACCTCTCGAATCCCGACCCTCCGATCTTCGGCGGTCTTCTGGCCGCTGATACGCCGGCCGGCTACTTCAACATGATGTACGTCGGGCTCCTGGGTCTCGTGCTCGCCCTGGCCCTGGCGACCTCGCGCACCGAGCACCCGGGCAGGCTCTGCGCTCTGCTGCTCTTGTCGACCGTCGCGATGATGCTGGCCACGGCGGCCGAGGAATTCCTGACGCTTTTCATCTCGCTCGAAATGATGACGATCTGCCTGTACCTCGCCGGACGGCCGGGCCCGCCGCCGCCGGCACCGGGCAGGCGAGCCGTGCTCTCACTGGTCCCACGGTTCATCCCGTCCCTGCTGTTCCTGATCGGGATCGGCCTTGTCGGCAGCCAGACGAGTGCGACCTACTTCGAGTCGATTCGCAGGTTGATCGACACGTCAGCGCCGGCGGATGGCAAGATCACGATCGTTGCGGACCCACGATTCTCCGGCAAGGCCGCCCCGACCGCCGCGATCGTGCTGTTACTCGCCGGGTTCGGGCTCAAGCTCCCGGCCCTGGCGTTCGCCCGACGCTCCTCCGATCCCCAGGCCGGTGGCCCTCCTGCCGCGGTCACGGCCTGGATCGCCACGGGCGCGCTGTTCGCCACCGTCGTCGCGCTCCTCAAGGTTTTCCTGCACGCACTTCTGCCCTGGACGGACGCGAGGACCAGCATCCTCGGCCCGACGTGGCTCTACGTCGCCTCCGCAGTCGCCGCAATCACGATGATCGCCGGCAACATCGGCTCGCTGCGCCGGAAGAACCTCACGGGCCTGCTGATGTCCGCGACCCTGGTCCACGCCGGCTACCTGCTCATCGGCGCGGCCGGGGCGAGTGCGGCAGTCGACATCCCGGAGGCGGCCGGAGCCGTCCTGGCCTACCTTCTCATCCTCGCCTTCGGCAACCTCGGCGCCTTCGCGGTCCCGGCGTGGCTGGAGCGAGACCGGGGAATCACCGACATCGAGGGGCTCGACGGCCTCGGGCGGCAGGATCCGATCCTGGGAATCTGCATCGGGGTCCTGGTGTTCTCGCTGATCAGCCTCCCACTGCTCGGGCGCTTTTCTGCCATGCTGAACGCCTGGCAGGCGGCCCTCGGCGGGCAGAACCCGGCCCGCTCGCCGATCCTCGGGGGACTGGATTACCTCGCGAACCTCAGTTCGGTACTACTGCTCCTCGGTTACACACGGATCCTCGTGCCGCTGTATCGGCGGGCGTCCCGCACGCCGTCCCTGACCACGGCCGGGAATGCGATTGCCCTGCCGATCGTGCTGGGTCTCGCGCTGACGCTCACGTTCGGCGTCCCGCTGGCCCGCAAGTTACTCGAAGCCATGCAGGCCGCGGCGGTCCCGTTGCTGAGCTCGACCGTTCCCCGAACCGGACAGAAGTCCCAACCACCGGGGGCCGGGCCCGACCGCTCTGTCACGCCTCGGCGGCTGCCACCGAACCCGTCGCGTCGCCCCAACGGGGCCCGGCCGGGGAAGTGAACTACGAAAAACGCGAAATCACACGAAAACGGAGTGGAGGCCGGACTCACTGCGAGCGAGCCGATCATCCCTTCTCTCTTTTCGTGTGATTTCGCGGAATTCCGTGGTTCGTTCCAGATCTTCTCGTTCCGGATCAGGGATTGGCGGCCTTCTCGGCCTCGTCGCCCTGCGGGCGGATCAGCTCGAAGTAGCGGCGGATCGTCTCGCGCTGGCCCAGCGGGATCGGCTCGGAATTGAGCGCGGCCTCGGACATCCGCCGGTACTTCTGATACTGCTCGCTGTACTTACGCGCCGCGGTCTGGCGTCCCTCGGGCATATGCGAGGTCTCGGTCTCGGAATCGCCCTCGCCCATCTGCCCCTTCACCCGGTCGCGCCTGCGCTCCGAGTCGAGCGACGTGCGCTGGCCGTCGATGTTCCCACTGATGCCGCGGCCCCAGCCACTGCTCGGCGTGTCCTTCTTGCTCTTCTTGCGAATCCTCAGTCCCCCGCTGCACTTCCCCTTGCACTCCGACAGGCTGCTATTTGACAGGGACAACAGGTCGTTGATCCGCTTGCGCCGCCCCTGGGTTCGCGCCAGGTTGCTCAGCTTCTTGAGGCTGCCTTGCACGCTGCCATCCGATTCGAGCGCGTCGGCCAGTTCCTTCGTCGCGGTGCTCAGGTCGGCGAGGTTCGCGTCGGCCATTTCCCTGGCCGCCTTCGCCAACTTCTCCTTCAGGTTCTTGATCTCCTTGCGGTCGAGGTTCGGATCGGCCAGCTCGAGCTGGTCGGCGGCCTTCTCGTACTTGCCGAGCTGCAGCGACTGCCCCGCGCCGTCGAGCGCCTTGCTCGAGGCGAGCGCCTCGCCCAGGGACTGCATGAAGTTATCGACCAGGCCGACGTTGAAGCTCGCCTGCTGCTCGGCGATCGCGGACTGCATTTCCGAGAGCGTGGCCAGGGCCTCCTTCACGTCCACGCCCGGCTGCTTCATCTGGATCACGGCGTCATTCAGCTTGCGGATCAGCTCCTTGAGCTTCGGGTCGTCGTACTTCTCGGCGGCGTCCGCCAGGTCCTCGAGGCTCTCCTCGGCCTGCTCGGCGGCCGCGACGACCGGCTCGAGTGGTTCCGCGGGGCGTGCCTGGACGGGCGTCGGCCGGGGCCAGAACAACAGAGCCAGAGCAACCAGCGCGGCCGCCGCGCCGACGGGCAGCAGAGTCGGCAAGCGGAATGGCACCACGCGCTGCGGATCAACGCCCTGAACATGCCGGTCGGCGTCCTCGACGGCAAGGGTCTGGATCGGCGACGGCTCGCCCCGGGCCAGGAAGGCGACGGCCGAGACCGCGCGGTCCTTCAACTGGTAATGAGCGTCCACGGCCGCGGCGGCAGAGCGGATCGAGCACCCGCGGACAAGTGCGCCGATCACTCCGACCGCCGGACCGCCCAGGACGATCGCGATGGCCGTCCAAACGGTAGCCGCCGCGCCCGCCGGATGGTTCCAGCGCTGAATCCCCAGCCCGATCGCCACGATCGAGCCAACGAGCAGCCCCGCCGCGGCGAACCGCAGCACCTCGCGAGCCAACTCCCGCCTCCGCACCGGCTCGAGCCTCGACAGGATCCGCTCGTTCATGGATCTCGCTCCGCTTCGTGTGGGAATTCAGGGCCTCTTCGGCCAGTTCGCCCCGTCCGTTCACCAATCCTCGATCTCGTGCGACCGACAATTGTACGATCAAGTGGTCCGCGCGGGAAGCGGGATCCGCCTCCTCGCGCCCAGAAGTGTCAAATCGACCCGGCGCAACGCGACATCCAGCACGAACAGGAACGCCGCCGCGACCGCCAGGTAGGGCCAGAGCGGCACGGCGCTGGGCGCGGTCCGCTCGGGCGGGGAAAACGCCGACTCGGGCGGTGCATCAGATCGGCCGCCGGTCGTCGCGGCGATCGTCTTTAGGAGCTCGTTGTCGGTCGGCCTGAGCCGCAATTCGTCCGGATAACCGATCGCCAGTCCGCGCGTCTGCCGCCCCACGAGCCGCGAGTCCTTCGTCTGGCTGAACATGAGCTGGTATGTCCCCTGACGCGAGGTATCCAGCTCGGCCTGGTATCGCCCTGGCGCGACCTGCGGCATCGGGATCTTGCGGGTCCCGAGCGCCGGGTCGACGAGCGTCAGCTCGGTCGTCGCCCCGTTCAGGAATCTGCCCGTGGGCTGCTCGATCGCGTCGATCGAGACAACCGCCTTGCGGCCGTTGCGCTCGATCCGCACCGACGAGCCCCGCGCCTCCGACTTTCGCAGCGCGTGCCGCACGATCTGTGCCCAGAACTGGCCGAACTGCGGCCACGTGAGCCACTCGGCCGCCCACCGTGCCTTGGCGTCCGAGGTAAACGCCACGCTCATCCCCAGGCCGTAGCGCCACCAGGCCAGCAGCGGGTCGCCCGCCTCGGTGGCCAGGATCACCTCGGCCGTCGGCTTGGGTCGGGTGATCACGTATCCCAGCAGAAAAGGCGCCTCCTCGAGCCTCAGCTCCGAGAGAACCTGCGTCGGCCGCACCACGGCCGGCGAAAACGGCTGTTCGTTGATCGCCGACTTGCTGGCGGTCACCGTCTCCCTGGCGAAGATCTGCGGCACCTGCGCGGGATCGTCGGCGACGTACGAGCGGCCGTTGCCGATCCGGGCGATCTCCTCGAGCAGGTTCTGGTCGGCGTCGCTGCCCATCGCGACGGTCGACACCGTGATCCGATCCGCGTTCATCGCCTGCGTGATCCCCTCGAAGTCGCCCGGCGCGGAGATGCCGTCCGTGAGGACGATCACGTGCTTGAGCTTCGCCACGGCGGCCTTCAGTGTGTCATACGCTTCCTCCATAGCCGGGGCCATGCTGGTCCCGCCGCCGGCCTCGAGCCCGGCGATTCGGTCGAGCACAAAGCCCTTATCGGTGCACGGGTGCAGCTCGCTGATCCAGAAATTCTCACCATCGAACGCCAGCACGCCCACCTTGTCGCTCGGACCGAGCAGATCAACTGCCGCCCGGGCGGCCTCCTTGGCCATCTCGATCTTCTCGCCGCCCATCGAGCCGGACTTATCAATCACCAGCATCATCGCCAGGCTGGGCTTTTCCTTCTCCTTCTCGAAGTCGCTGCGGACCGGCAGGATCTCCTCGAGCGACGACTTGTAATAACCGCCCAGGCCAAACGACTGATCCCCGCCCAGCATGATCAGCCCACCGCCGAGGTCGCGCACGTAGGTGCGAGCCACCTCCATCTGCCGGAGCGACAGCGCCGTCGCCGGCACGTTCGACAGCACCAGCAGGTCGTAATTCTGCAGCTCGGCGAGATTCTCGGGCGCCCCGCGAGGCGGACGGACATCAATCTGGATGTTTTGCTCCTCAAGTGCCCAGCTCAGGTGCCTGGCCTGGTCGGGCTCGCTCTCGAGCAAAAGGACCCGCGGCTTGCCCGCCGCCGAGACGAGAGCGAAGTCGCTGTTGTTATCGAGCAGCGTGTCGCGGTATCCCCGCAGCCGGGCCGTGACGGGCGTGAGGCCGCCGGCGTCGATCGTCTGCTTGAGCACCACCCGGTTCTCGCCCGGCCTGAGCGCAACAGCCTGATCGGCGACCTTGATGTCGCCGCGGTAGACCTCGATCCGCCCCGCTTCATCGGCGTGGTTGCTGTCGACCAGCACCTCGACGCGGAACGGCTCGCCCTGCAGCACCTGCGCGGGCGCCGACACCGACGAGAGCTGCACCTCCGGCTCCGTCCGTCGCGGCAGGGGCATCGTGAGGACCTCGACCTTCCCCCGCATCGCCGCGGCCGCCCGCGCGGCGTCGCCCAGCGTCGGGTTGCCGTCGGTGATCAGCACGATCCTCGGAACGTAGAACGGCGGGATCGCCGCCGCCGCGACCTCGAGCGCCGAGGCCAGGTCGGTTGCCTTGCGGTCGAGCCCCTTCGCATCCGGCGGCTCGGGCGGCGGGCCGCCGGGTCGCGGTGCAGACGCGGCCCTCGATTGAGACTTCTCGGCCGCGGCCGGCTTTGGCTCGCGTGCAACCCGCGCCGCCTTGTCGCGCTGCCTGAGCACCTCGGCGCCGTCGCGCAGCTTTCCCGGCGAGCCGGCGAACGGCAGCACGGCGAACCGGTTGCTCCCCGCGTGCTCGGCGGCTTTTGCGACATACTCATCCGCCGCCCTGATCCCGGGCTCGCCGATGCTCTCGCTGCGATCGACGGCGAAGATCACGAACAGCTCGCGCGTCGGGCGGATCAGGCTGAGGCCGCCGAGCGCGAGGACGAGCAAAACCACCAGCGCCCCGCGGAGTAAAAGCGACAGCACGCGTTGCCAGCGCGCGAAGTCGACGAGGCTCCGGTAGAAGTAATAGACGAGCCCGGGCAAAACAGCCAGGCCGAGCAGCCACCACGGCCGCGTCAGCTCGAGCTGGACCTGGAATGGCAGGGACAACGGGGCCATCAGTCGATCCACCTCCGTTGATACAAAAACCACTCCCAGCAGATCAGCATCCACGCCGAGGCCAGCAGATAGTACCAGATCGGCCGCACCGCCAGCCCGGCCGCGAGATGACCCGGCCGCTCGGGAAGCCCCGGCGCCGGCCGCAGGTCGCTCTCACGGCGATCGGCCAGGTTGCACGGCAGCTCGGCCACGACGGCGCCTGATGTTGGTGCGGCCGCATCGGTCTTCGGCTCCGCCCCGTCCGTCTTCGGCTCGCCCATGCGGACGGTCCACACGCCGCACCGATCGAGCGGTCCCATCGTGGCCCGGTTCGTCCCGGCCGGCACGGCCAGCGTCCGCTCGGTGCCATCGGGCGAGCGGACGATCAGCGACCGAGGCGCCTTCGGGTCGGCCGCCGTCGGCAGCTCGACCTTTGCCGTGGCCCCGGCCGCCAGCGACTCCCTCAGCTCGCCCTTCGTCCCGCTGTACCAGTTCAGCAGGTTGGTCATCATGATCGGGAACACCGTCTGCAACGGCAGGTCACTCCTGTCCAGATCCACGGTCAGCACCGCCAGCTTGCCTGAGCCTTCACCGTCCGCACCCATGCTCGGCCGGTCGACCACCGCATAAAGCGGATCGCCCGAGCCCGACTCGGCCAGCACCTGCGCGCTCCCCTTGAAGGTTAACTTGCGCGCTTCGGGCATCAGCACGCTGTCCAGCCGGATGTTGGCCATCAGCGGCGAATCCTTCTCCTGCTTCGCCACCACGGGGTTGTGCAGCACCTCGCCGATATCCCACAGCGGCCCCGACTTGCCCGGCTCGATCATCACCACGTTCCCGGCGGGAAAGACTTCAGGGACCG
>JAKAUH010000132.1 GCA_021818605.1 Planctomycetota bacterium | reverse complement strand
AACCAGTACGGCGACCAGGCCCGGATCCGCCGGTCCCGGACGAAGAAGCGGAACTCGGCCGTCCACTCGACCGGCTCGGAGGCCAGCACCGGGTCATCCTCGGGCAGTTCGGGCAGCCGTGCGCCCGACGCGTACACCCTTGCCGGAAAGGTCTTCTGATTCGGCGGCTTGAGGAACACCGGGCCGGGGAGCATCCGGGCGTCGGCGGCTGTCAGCAATCGCACGGCCCGGCCGACATACTCCCGCGGCAGCCGGACGAGGAAGTCCTCGGGCGGCTCGATGAGCGTGAGTCCCAGGTACTCGGCGACCGCCGTGTTGAACAGCGGCTCGCCGTGCAGGACGGGCTCATCCGGCTCGAAGTCGTCCGGGCACCGCCAACTGGCCAGCCGCATCACATTCCAGCCGAGCGCGATCGCCGCCCGCCGCAGCGTGATCGAGTCATCGGAGTACCGGGGCGAGAGGATCAGGGTCGGCATGGATCATCCTCGGATCGTCTGATGAGCAACCGGGCATCGACCCCCTGGTTTGAGCCGAGCCGAGCCGAGCCGAGCCAGGCACGTCGCAGTCGGGTTGGCCGATCAGCGCCCCTGCGTGCAGCGCCGGTTGATGTACTGGACGACCAGGCTGGCGTGGGCCAGCGGGGCGGATGGATCGTTGATGTCCCCGTTGTCGCCCGTGTCGTGAAATTATTGCGGAGTGCCGCCGAGGGCGATGTCCACGAACCGGCGGATCAGCGCTGGATCGATGCGATTATCCAGCACCCACTCGTAAGCCACCCGATAAATCTTGTAGCGGGCCTCGACCACGCCCAGCAGCTTCTCGCCATGGCGGTGGCCCGAGGGCTTCCGACCGCCCCGCTTGCGGCCCGCCCCGTGGAACAGTCGTGAAGCGGTCTCGCCCCGGATGACCTTCAACCCCTGCCAGATCCCCTCCACTGTGTCGCTGGTCGTGCCCGGCATTCCCGGCACTGGGATGCCGCCGTGGACGTAGAACGGACTGAGCGTGCGGTACGGCATCTCGCCGTAGCTGCTCACATCGTAGACGACCGCCCCGACGGGTACGTCATCCCGGCGACAGTAGGGCAGGAAGTGACAGCGGGCGAATCGCCTCATGGGTCGTGATTTCCCCGGACGGCTCCGATCGATCGAGCCTCGGACCTATTCCCAGTAGTTCTCCCACCGCTCGCCGAAGGATCGCTTCAGCTTCTCCAGGTAGGCGTAGGTTTTGATCTTGGCCATCCACACGTCGGCGCAGCCGGAGCCGCCCTTGCAAACGATGCCCTCCGCGACGCCATACTTGCCGGTGCGGACATCCTCGGCGAACTTGCCGGTCAGCTTGCCCCGGTAGACGACCCGGGCGATCGGCAGGTGGCCGAAGTCGTCGGCGAACCGCTCCGGCCCGAGAATCCCGATCGGTTCCGCCCGGATGTCGAAGAGGACCAGGCGTTTGGGATCATCGGCCTGGTGCAGTCCGGCGAAGGAATTCGGGCCGAGGAACTCGGTGAACGCCCGGAAGCCGGCGAACTCCCGGTACGACTCGCGGCCCGCGAAGACGCTCTCCAGCCCCTCGGCGAGCGTGGCGAGAAAAACGCCGACGCACTCGCGCAGGTGGGCGTGGGCCGCCGTGAACCGGGCGATCCCGGCCTCGGACAGGTCGAATTCATCTCGACGGGTGCCGAAGCTGTGCCAGCCAAACTCCCGGTCCCAGTCCCAGTGGAGGTTGGTGCCGTCGTACTTCTCGAACGCCACGCACCGCCCCGCCGGGGCGTCACGGCTGCCGGGGATCTTGGGATAGTAGAACACGGCCAGATCCCTGCGCGGTTGGGTCGTTCCTCGGCGGCGGGCGAATGGGGCATCTTGATAACAAATGGCACCGGTCCGATTTCGATCGATGGACTCCCGGAGCCCGGTCGTCTGCGACTCGATCGAGGCCGTCCGCTGGACAGACGGCGACCATCCCCACCTGGCCGGCCAGGAGGTAGACACCATCCTGGTCACAGCGGTTCGGCCTTTCCAGCGCCCCGCCTCGACCTCGCTCGGCCAGCCCTCATCGCCTCAACCGGGGAGCGGCGTTTGTCCTGCCCGGGGGTTCACCAGGATGCCAGCCCATCCATCCCATCCCATTTTCGTGTTTTTCGTGTTTTTCGCGGTTAAATCCGGTTTCCCAAAAAAGGCGGCGGCCCGGTCGACCGAGTGTGGTCGTCCGGGCCGCCGCCGCGAAAAGGCCGCCGCGAAGGGTTCGGAGCGGCCGGTTTTTTTCTCAATCGAGGTCGGTTCAGTTGCAGGTCTGGCAGGTCGGCACGGCCACCGGGACCATCGTGCACTGCTGCACGGCGATCGTCCGCGGGACGACGCGGGCGACGCAGCGCGTCACGGTGACGGGCACCTGCTCGGGCACGCACACGGGAACCTGCCGGCTGGCCGTCTCGGCCACCATCCGGCAGGTGGTCACCGGCACGCGCTCGGTGTGTTGCTCGGCGACCATCTGACAGGTCGTCACCGGGATCGACTCGGTGCGTTCCTCGGCGACGTACTGACAGGTCTGGACCTCGTACGGCTCGACGTGCTCCTCGGCCACCATCTGGCAGGTGGTGACGGGGATCGTCTCCTGGCGCTGCTCGGCCACCATCTCGCAGGTCTGGACCTCGTACGGCTCGACGTGCTCCTCGCTGGCCATCTGGCAGGTGGTGACGGGGATCGTCTCGGTGCGCTGCTCGGCGACGTACTGGCAGGTCTGGACCTCGTACGGGTCGACGTGCTCCTCGGCCACCATCTGGCCGGAGGTGACGGAGATGTACTACACAAGCACCTCGGCGGCGTCCTGGCATGTCTGGACGGGCACCTGGCGGACCATGGTCTCGCGGACGTAGCGGGTCTCGGAGACATTCCGGACGACCGGGCGCGAGACGAACACGCGACGGCTGACGGTTCGCGGCGGGCACTGGACGGCGACGGTTGCCGTCACCTTCCTGCGGTGCCCGCAGCCGAAGAGTCCGCGGCGCTCGCAGCCGCAATCCTCGACCGGAACACGGACCTTCCGCTCGACGACCGGACCGGGCGTGGTGGTGTACTGCCGCTCGTAATAGCCGGTCTCGACCACCACCTGGCGGCAGGTCGTCACCGGCCGGCAGACGGTGTAGGGCTGCTCGACCATGGATGTCTCATACACCGGCTTCATCACGGTGTACCGCCGCTGCTGGACGGCGGTCTGATAGACCGGCTTCATCACAGTATACCGACGCTCGCGGCGCTCGGTCTGATAGACCGGCTTCATCACTGTGTAATTGCGCTGCTGGTTGACGGTCTGGTACACGGGCTTTCGCACCGTGTAGCGGCGTTCCATCTGCTGGGTCCGCATCACCGGCTTCATCACGGTGTAATTCCGGACCTGGTTGACGGTCTGATACACGGGCTTCTGCACGGTGTACCGGCGCTCGCGGCGCTCGGTCTGGTACACCGGCTTCATCACGGTGTATTTCCGCTCGTGGTTGACGGTCTGATAGACCGGCTTCATCACGGTATACGGCCGCTCGACGTAGCTGGTCTCGGAGACGGGCCGCATGACGGTGTAGTTTTCCGTCCGGTAGCCCATCCGGTAGCGGGTCTCCATGACCGTGGTGGGGACATAGTCGTAGACCGTCTCGTACACGGTCTGATAGACGGTCTGCACCTGGGGGGTCAGGGCGACGACGTTGCACTGGCTCTCGACCACCGCCGGCGCGGCGCAGCGGTGGCAGAAGCCGCCGCCGTAAGTGGCCCACGCCGACGTGGACGACCCCCCGAAGAACGCGAAGGCCGCCAGGGCGGCCCATCGCATCGCTTTCGTGGACGTGAACATGCAGGACTCCTCGGCGGATCCTCGGGCATCCCTGTCGCGATTCGCCATTAGTGGTCGATCGGCTCGAATCAGCCCCAGGAGGTGCGGTCCCGTCCGTGAGAAGGCCCCCCGTTCCATCACGCAAGTAAGATGCGCCGGCCGTCGGAAACCCGTCGGGCGAGGCATCGCGAGGCCGCCTGGCGCCCGGCCAACGGGTACTCCCCGCCGGTGGCGGCCCGGCGTCGCTCGGCCTGACCCGTCCCGTTCGGTTTCAGCCGACGGGCCGGCCCGTCGGCCAGGACCCGGAATCGATCTGCGCCGACGGGCGATGTCCCCGCGAGGGAACATTTGCCCGCCGGCCCGATCGATCAGGATGCGCGCTCTCGGTGATGAACCATCGGTTGAAGTATATCACGAGCCACCTCGGGCAACTTGGGCGGAAATCACGAATTATCGCGGCCATGGTTCGCACTGTGCCGATCGCGACGAGTTCGCCGACGCGAGCGGCCCGTGGTGGTGAAAGCAACGGTTATGCCGGACGGGAGACGCCACCGAATCGCCGGCGTGAACGACGATCGCGAAGGTCTGGTGGAATCGGGATTTGCAGCAATTGCGAAAGGTCGGCGCGCGAGTCATCTTCCCGCGAGATGGTCGATTTCCACCTTGTATTTTTTACATGATCCAGGGGCCCGGGATGGGCCGGAATCGGGAGGTGGGCGGCGTGTTGACCTCATGCGGTCGTCATTCGAGAGTTCGGTCGGCGACCGGCTTCCTCGCGGACAGCATTTGCCAGATGTAATAAATCGGCACGCCAATGAGAATGCTGGCCAGCGCCAGGCCCGACTCCTTCTGGTGCTGGTTGAATGCGGCCGCGGTCATCATGCCGGTGAGGATCAGGTAGAGCGCGGGGGTGATCGGGTAGCCGGGGGTGCGGAACGGCCGGGGCAGGTCGGGTTGCCTCCAGCGCAGGATAAAGATGGAGCTCATCGCCAGCATTGAGAAGATCGAGAGTCCGACGCCGGCGTACATGATGATGCTCTGAACCGAGCCGATCCAGAGCAGCACCAGCGTCACTGCGACCTGAAGCACGGTGGCAACGCCGGGGGTATGGGCCCGCGGGAGCAGCCGGGCGGCGACGCCGGGGAACTGGCCGGCCTCGGCCATGGCGTAGATCACCCGAGGGCCGATGAGCAGGTAGGCGCTCAGGCTCGAGAGCAGCATCAGGCCAACGGCCACGCTCAGCGGCCGCGCCCAGCCATCGCCGAAAAGCTGCCGGGCCGCCAACTCGGCAATGGGAGCGACGGCGTCGAAGCCCTTCTTGTTCGCCGGACCGTTGATGATCGCGTTGAGGTCGTTCGGCGTCAGGGCCATGGCGTACATGGCGTTGACCGCCATGTAGATGACGAGCACGCCGCCGGTGCCCAGCAGAATCGCCCTCGGCAACAGGCGCTGGGGGTCGCGGACCTCGCCCGCCATGTACGACGCGGCGTTCCAGCCGGTGTACGCGTAGTAGATGTAAACCAGCGAGCTCAGGAGGGCCAGCATCCCCGTGGAGTCGGTGACCGGCTTCCAGTCCGCGATGTGGGACCGGCTCGGCCACCCGGCCACCAGGCCGGCCGCCGCGAAGGCGACGAGCAGCACGAGCTTGAGGGCCGTGATCCAGCCCTGCACGTGCGCCGTCTGGCGCCGGCCGACCAGGTGGATCGCGGCAAAGAGCCCAATCAAAACCGTCGCCACCCCGCGCTCCAGAATGACGATATCGATCCTGATCGAGGCCAGCATGGGCGAGAGCTCGGCCTGGAACGGCTCCAGCAGGTACTTGGCCGAGGCGAAGGCTGAGGCCGCGCTCGGTCCCGCGAAGCCGATCAAAAAAGACACCCAGCCCGACAGGAACGCCGGCAGCGGACCATACGACGCACGCAGGTAAACGTAATCGCCGCCAGTCTGCGGCAACGCGGCCGAGAGCTCGGCGAGCGTCAGAGCGCCGCAAATGGCGGTCAGCCCCCCGATCACCCACAGGATCAGCATCCAGGCATTACTGCCGACCGAGGCCATCGTGTAGCCCGACGTCGTCAGCACCCCCGCGCCGACCATGCTCGCCACCACAACGAAGACCGCCGTCGGCAGGCCGAACTCGGCCGGCATCGCCCCCTTCGCCAGGCCCGGTTCATCCGCTTCGGCCGGTGTCGTGTGGTTTTCTGACATCATTGGCCCTGTCGAAATCCCTGGGTCGTGTTGAATTGCGATGTCAATTTGGCGAGAAATTGATGAATTTGCACAAAATAGGTAGACCGATTGGATCCGTGCGTCGAATAATCCTTTAGAGCGATTCGGAAGACTCCACCCGTACCAGGCATCACGGAGGCGATTCCACCGGTCATCCACTGAAGGGGAAGAGCCGTGAGCGATCTGGCGACTCTGAAGCGAGGCCGAGGTGGGCCTCGGTCTCAGTGCGTCCAGGGATGGCTCTCGATGGAGTTCGGGGACGAAGGATACGGCCATGATGGCGCGTCGGCAGGGTCAGAGAATCCGACGAGGCGGCCGGGTGGGCCGTTCGTCGCGCGGGCCGGCGACCAGGAGCGATCGAGCACGCCACCTGTGTCACATCCGCCGGCCTACCGCGGCGTGATCGCTGGCTGGCCGCAGGGCTGGCGCGAGCGTTGGGGGCGTCGAGCCAACGAACTGGAGGACGCCGGTCTGTCGTGGCGCGACGCCGAGGCCCGCGCGTTCGTCGAGGTCTGGGGCCAGCTTCGCCAGGAGCGCTGCGAGCAGGAAGCGACCGAGGTTCGAAAGCCAGGGCCGTAGAGAAATCAGCGCCTGGACAACCACCAGGCCGGGGACGAGCGGGGCGATCGCAGGCGACCGGCCCCGCTGTCGCACCGTCAATCCTTCTTCTCCTGCTTCTTCGTGTCCTTGTCCTTGTCCCCGGGATTCTCCTTCGTGAGCTCGAAGAGGAACGACTCTTCTTCCACGGTCTCGAACTCTTTGGGCCGGTCCTTGCCGGGCATCGCGACGCACAGGATGAGCTTGCCGTCCTCGAGCTTGTAAATGCACTTCGAGGTCATCCCCCTGGCTTCCTCGGGGCCCTCGTCGATCTGGAAGTCGATGGTGGCGGGGCTGGCCTTGGGGTCCACCTTGACCTTGCAGGTGTAGTCCATGCCGTTGACGCTGGCCTTGAGGGTCTCGCCCTCGAAGGTCCATTTCGACTCGATGGGATCGTCGGATATCCAGGTCCCCTTGAGCTCCTTGAGGGCCTTCGCAGGCGCCCTGTCATCGGCCCGCGCCGACCCGGCGCAGGCGCTCAGGAGCATGACGGCGCCAAGCGCGGCGGCCGTCGCGGCGAACATCACGGTGGCGAGGGCGGAGGCACGCGGACCCGTTCGGTTCGGCAGTGGCATGGGCGTTCGTCCTCAAGGATTAGAGACTCGGAATTAACAACAAACAAACCGGACAACGCATTGGAATGAGGATGGACCGACGCATCCTCAAGGCAGATGGGCAAGGGTTTAAAAGATCTGGGGATGGGCCAGTCTACCCAAGACTTCATCCCCGAGCCACCGGAACGTGCCGCTCGAACGTGGGATTCGCGTAGCTGTCACTGCTGCGGGCAGGCATGCGTCCAATGTTTTGCGCTGTCTTCCTTCTTGCTGTCCGGATTCCGAGCGGTCTGCCGTCGGCATAACGGAGCATCAGGCGTTCGTCTTGCGCGCTTGGTCTACGCCCCAAAAACTGGTCCACCTGAAATGGGAGTCGCTCGCTAGACTGTGCCCAGGAGGGGCCCATGAAGAAGCAACGGACTGCCGACCAGGTGGCGAGATCGCTCCGTGACGTCGACCGTGACCTGGCCAGGGGACTGGCTGTCTCGCACGCTTGCCGCAAGATCGGCATCGGTGAGACGACCTACGACCGCTGGCGCCAGCGGCACGACCCCGCCGTGGTCGATGCCGACCGCCGCTGCCGGGAGCTCGAGTCCGAGGTCGAGCGGCTCAAGCGGCTGGTAGTCGAGCTGATGCTTGACAAGCAGATGCTCCACGACATCGCACAAAAAAGTGGTGACCCCCGACCAGCGGCGAGCGGCGGCGGACTCTCTCGGTGAGCGCAACGGCGTCTCGCAACGGCGGGTCTGCGGCGTGATGGGTCGGTGTCGCTCGACCGTAAGATGCCGTCGCGAGCCCAGGCCGGATGAGCCGGCCCTTATCCGCGCGATCAAGCGACTGGCGCGGCGGCATCCGCGATGCGGCTGTCGCCGCATCCC